>JAIXUZ010000012.1 GCA_027483285.1 Bacteroidota bacterium | reverse complement strand
CACAACCATCGCCAGTGGCGGTATAAGAAGGCACAAAGCTATAACACCCAACCCAACAAGCGGAGCCCACTCTATTTTCCATATAAGGGATAGAAGCAAAAACACCAGTGCAAAAGCACCAACAGCAGGATATATCTTCTTTGCTTCCATTTAATAATTTTCAAACTTATTACTGGCAACCGGGAACTGTGAACCGGGAACTAGCTCTCCAGCACCGCCCTTACACCCGGCAATACTTTGCCTTCTAAGTATTCAAGCATAGCGCCACCACCTGTCGATACATAGCTAACCTTATCGGCCAGGCCAAACTGGTTAACCGCTGCTACAGAGTCGCCGCCGCCCACTAAAGAATATGCACCGTTGGCAGTAGCCTCGGCCACAGCCTTAGCCACTTCTACCGTACCGTTCTGGAATTTCTCCATCTCAAACACACCCATTGGGCCGTTCCATAACAACGTCCTCGATTGTTTAATCGTAGCCACATATTCTGATATAGCTTCGGGGCCAATATCCAAGCCCATCCAGCCATCATCAATAGCCTTGCTAAGCGATATATCGGTATTCGCATCGGCAGCAAATTTATCAGCCACTACAGAGTCTACAGGCAGGTAAATATTCACCCCTTTTTCCTGTGCTTTCTTAATCAGTTCATGGGCCGTATCAATGCGTTCCTCCTCAAGCAAGGAGTTGCCAATGCTTCCACCCATGGCTTTGTAAAACGTATATGCCATGCCGCCGCCAATAATAATATTATCGGCAATGCCCAGCAGGCGCTCTAAAATCATAATCTTGTCTGATACCTTAGCGCCGCCAACAATAGCGGTAAAAGGCTTTTCAGAGTTATTTAGCACTTTCTCAAGGCTGGCAACCTCGGCAGCCATTAATAAGCCAAAACAGGCTTTACCGTGAAAAAACTTAGCCACAATAGTAGTGCTGGCGTGGGCACGGTGTGCAGTGCCAAAAGCATCGTTCACATAAAAATCGCCAAGTGCGGCAAGCTTTTGGGCAAACGCTTCATCACCTTTTTCTTCCTCTTTGTAAAAGCGCAGGTTTTCTAATAACAAAACACCACCCGGTTGCAGCTGGGCTGCGGCTTGTGTAGCACTTTCGCCAATGCAGTCATCGGCAAAAGCAACATCTGTTCCCAGCAATTCTTTCAACGTAGGCAATACATGCTTAAGCGAGTATTTCTCCTCAGGCCCTTCTTTTGGGCGGCCCAGGTGAGACATTAATATCACCGAACCACCGTCGGCCAATATCTTTTTTATGGTTGGCAACGCTGCGCGTATACGCGTATCATCGGTTACGGCAAAGGTTTGCTTATCTAACGGTACGTTAAAGTCTACACGTATCAGGGCTTTTTTACCCGAAAAGTTGAATTGGTCTACGGTTTTCATAATGTGTTTTACTATAGGGGCAAAGATACTATTTCAGCCTAAAATTCAAGCCCGCACCAAGCAATAAATTAGGTAGCTTTGCAGCCTATTATGAGCAGTCAAAATCCCCTTATTTTAATTACTAATGATGATGGCATTACCGCTCCCGGTATCCGCGCATTGGTAAACGCCATGAAAGTGCTTGGCGATGTTGTTGTTGTAGCCCCCGATAAGCCGCAAAGCGGTATGGGCCACGCCATAACTATAAACTCTACCCTGCGCCTGCACGAGGTTAAACAGGATGGCCTTACAGAATATGCCTGCAGCGGCACCCCTGTAGACTGTGTTAAAATTGCTATTGATAAGATACTTCCCCGCAAACCCGATTTGCTGGTGTCGGGCATAAACCACGGCGCCAACTCGTCTATCAACGTTATCTACTCAGGCACCATGTCTGCCGCGGTAGAAGGTGCTATAGAGGGCATCCCGTCTATCGGCTTTTCGCTTTGTAACTATTCTATAGAGGCTGACTTTGCAGCAGCAGCCCACTTCGCGGCTATAGTGGCTAAAAATGTGTTAGACCATGGCCTGCCCGCAGGTGTTTGCCTTAACGTAAACATTCCTGACATTCCGTTAGATATTATAAAAGGCGTTAAAGTTTGCCGCCAGGCTAAGGCACTGTGGCACGAAGAGTTCGACGAGCGTAAAGACCCTTATGGCCGCAAGTACTACTGGCTTACTGGTAAGTTCATCAACCTTGATGAAGGCACCGACACCGACCAATGGGCACTTGAAAACAACTTCGTATCTGTTGTTCCCACCCAATTCGACCTTACAGCCCACAACGCCATTAAGGATATGAAAAAGTGGGAAATGTAATAGCTTCGCATGAAACCACAGGTAAGCATACACTATAGTTTTCTCTGCGGGCTCTGCGTTTTTATTATTAGTTCAATATTGGGTTCGTTTGATAGTACCCAGCCTTTTTGGTTTGCATTTGTATTTACCGTACCGGGTATAGCGTATGCCTTAATTGCTGTTAAATCTGATGATAAGGCAATCTTTGCTATTATGAGCGGGATATTAAATCTGGCCGTAACCTTTGTATCGTGTATGCTCTATGGCTTTACCGTGCTTACAGCAGGCCCCGCAATGGTATTTTACTTTCTACTTTATCGCTCAATTGTAGATAGCAACCTTAATTTACGTAAAGGTGTTTTATACTCATTGCTGTTTGGTACACTTAGTGGTTTACCGCCTTTAGCTGCCTTTTACAACAAAAGCGGCGAGTTGGATTTGATTATCATATCAACTCTTTACCCCTTGTGGCAAACACTATTTGCTGTTGCATTAAAATTATCGGCTAAGCCAAATACACAAAACATTATTCAACCTCCATCCGTTACAACCGCATGAATTTTTTAAAACAACTAATAAATAAAGACAATTTCTTTTGGGGTGCTTTAATGGGCTTTTTCTTTCCGGCAATTGTATTCATTATAATACGCCTTATTGCCTCTAGCGCCGGCAACGACCAATTTGCTATAAAACCGCTTGGCGAAGACAGCATGCAGGTTTACGCCATTGTAGCCAACCTTATCCCCT
>JAIXUZ010000010.1 GCA_027483285.1 Bacteroidota bacterium | reverse complement strand
TGAACGATAACACCCTCAGGCTGCTCATGCTGGATGATATCGTAAATATGCTCCCAGAAAACAGGCTCAAAATACAGCTTGTCTGATATGTCAAAGTCTGTAGAAACCGTCTCGGGGTTGCAGTTAATCATAATGGTTTCGTAGCCACACTCGCGAGCGGCTAATACACCATGCACGCAACTGTAGTCAAACTCAATGCCCTGCCCAATGCGGTTAGGGCCGCTACCTAAAACAATGATTTTTTTCTTTTCAGAACGCACACTCTCATTCTCGGTTTCAAACGTAGAGTAGTAGTAAGGTGTTTTGGCCTCAAACTCGGCAGCGCAGGTATCAACCATTTTGTACACGCGCTTAATGGCCATCTCGTTGCGCTTTTTATACACCTCGCTCTCCAGGCATTTTAGCAAATGTGCTATCTGGCGGTCGGCGTAGCCTTTTTGTTTGGCTTCAACCAGCAATTCCCTGCTGATATTATCAATTGTATAGTTGGCAATGTTGCGGTCGGTTTCTACCAAATCGTTTATCTGGTTAAGGAACCAGGGATCGATAAGTGTATGCTTGTAAACCGTTTTTAGCGACATGCCAATTTGCAACGCGTCTTTAATATGGAATAAACGGTTCCACGACGGGCGTTTCAGGCTTTCTTCCAACTCCTCAATATTGCGGAGCTCTTTACCATCGGCACCTAAACCATTACGGCTAATCTCAAGGCTCTGACAGGCTTTTTGTAATGCCTCCTGGAACGAGCGGCCAATGCCCATAGCCTCGCCCACACTTTTCATTTGCAGGCCAAGCTCTTTATTTCCGCCTTTAAATTTGTTGAAGTTCCAGCGGGGTATTTTTACAATTACATAGTCTAACGTAGGCTCAAAAAATGCCGATGTAGTCTTGGTAATCTGATTCTTTAGTTCGTCAAGGTTATAACCAATAGCCAGCTTAGCCGCTATTTTAGCAATAGGGTACCCTGTTGCTTTAGATGCTAAGGCTGATGAACGCGATACGCGGGGGTTAATTTCAATGGCAATAATCTCTTCCGTTTCGTGGTGCACGGCAAACTGCACATTACACCCACCAGCAAAGTTGCCAATGGCGCGCATCATTTTAATAGCCTGATCGCGCAGCTCCTGAAAGGTGGTGTCTGACAGGGTCATAGCCGGGGCAACAGTAATGCTATCGCCGGTATGTATACCCATAGGGTCAAAGTTCTCAATAGAGCAGATAATGGTAACGTTGTCGTTATTATCGCGCAACAATTCCAGCTCATATTCTTTCCAACCTAAAACAGCTTTGTCAATAAGCACCTCGTGTATGGGCGATGCCTGCAGGCCACGGGCCAGCTTGGCTTCAAACTCTTCTTTTGTATGTACAAAGGCCGCACCTGTTCCGCCAAGGGTGTAAGACGGGCGTATAACCAGCGGGAAGCCAATGCGCTGCGCAATTTCTTTACCCTCTAAAAACGAGTGGGCAGTGTCTGACGGTGCCACACCCACGCCAATATCAATCATCAGCTGGCGGAATTTCTCGCGGTTTTCGGTAATTTCAATGGCGGCAATATCAACACCAATTAATTTAACACCGTACTTTTTCCAAACGCCCATCTCATCGCACTTAATGGCAAGGTTAAGGGCTGTTTGCCCGCCCATGGTAGGCAGCACAGCATCAATGTTACGCTCTTCCAGTATTTTAACAATAGACTGTACGGTAAGCGGCTCCAGGTACACATGGTCGGCCGTTACCTTATCGGTCATAATGGTAGCGGGGTTGCTGTTAATCAGCGTTACCTCAATACCTTCTTCGCGCAGAGAACGGGCGGCTTGTGAGCCTGAGTAGTCAAATTCGCAGGCCTGGCCAATAATAATGGGGCCTGAACCAATAATTAAAACGGACTTTATATTAGGATTTTTGGGCATACATCAGGAGTTAAATGATGCACCATACAGGAAACATCGTGCAAAGATAGCCGAAAAGCCTTTTCTGTCAAGAGGCAATTTATCAATGTTGAAAAGTAGTATTCAGGAGCCAGCGGTATGGGATCGGAAGTTATTTTGCCTCTTGAGAGGGCCTTTAGAAGGGTTGCCGACGATTAACTCTAAAACGTATAACTTTTCACTTTTAGCTTTTCGTTTTTAACTTACTTTGCAGCATGTTTGATTTTACTGACGCGTTTTTACAACAAGCTTCTATACATAAAATTGGCAATAAGGCCGATGACGAAGGGACCCAGCTATCGGCCGATGCGCTCGATTTAGAGAGCATGGACCTGCGGGTGCTGCTGCAACGGTTTTTCCTGTCACATTTTAAAACTGAGGAGTATTATAGCTTTAATTTTACTGAAGACGACCTGGCGCTAAACCCCATGTATAACTACGCCAAGCGTATGTTTAACGATGGCGACTTCCACGCGAAGACGGTGAGCATTGCGCACTACCTGTACGAAGTTAGCAACCACCCCATGATTAAGCCCGGCGACCTGCTGGTGGGTATGATTAAGGACGTGGACATTAAAGGCAACCGTACCAACGCCATTGCGATACTGAAAGTGGAAAATATGCAGGCGTTCCTAACCATGGAGAGCGACCTGAGTATGCAGAGCGAGCAGGGCATCAACATAGATAAAATTGACAAGGCGGCCTTTATTTTTAATACCGAAGAAAAAGACGGCTACCGGGTGCTGATAATTGACAAGGCCAACAGCGCCGACGCGGTGTACTGGAAGGATGATTTTTTGAAGGTGAAGCCCGTTAGCGATGAGTTCCACAACACGAAAAACTTTTTGCAGATAGCCAAAACCTTTGTGGTAAAACAACTGCCCGAAGATTTTGAGATAGATAAGCCCCGCCAGATTGATATGTTGAACAAAAGCATTGAGTTTTTTAAGAAAAACGATGTATTTGACAAAGACGAGTTTGAGAAAGAGATTTTTGGTGATAAGGAGGTGATAAGCTCGTTTAAATCGTTTTACGATGATTATAAAGAGAACAACAACGTTGAGATACAGGATAGCTTTGAAATAAGTAACCAGGCGGTAAAAAAGCAGGCTAAGATTTTTAAAAGCGTGCTAAAGCTGGATAAGAATTTTCACATCTACATTCACGGCGACAGGAAGCTGATAGAAAAAGGCACCGAACCCGATGGGCGCAAATTCTACAAGATTTACTATTCGGAAGAAGAGTAGTTTTAGTATATTACAGTATGCTTACGCGTTTATATACCTGCTTAGTATGCTTGTTGTTAGCTTTTACAGCAGCGGGGCAGTTAACGCCTGCGCCTTATGCATCGGTAGGTGGGTATTTTGCATACGACTTTAAAGCAGCAAAGAATGATGTACGTGCACAATCGCGAATACATGCAGGTATTGTGGGGCACAAAAGCATAACCAAACGTGTATTGATGGAAGCCGGCTTGGGCTATTGCAAATACCAACGTAACCTTTTTATCAAAGACAGTTTGTTTTACCCTGCAGATGGCTATTATGATTATACCTACAGGTTACATTCTTTAGAAGCACTGTTCAACATAAAATTTAATGTACTAGTTATGTCTCGCGGCAATGACGAATATAAAATATATCCTGTTGTTGGGTTAGGACCAGGCTACGCATTTGCAGAGTCTAAAAGACCCAATGGTACAAGAGGTGTTGCGTATAATGCTACTAATGATATTGGGCAATATTTTGTGTATTCGTTTAAAGCGGGCTTTGAGGTAGAAGGCGCTTATAGTGAGCCTTTTTCATTTACATGGGGCTTTTATTACCATTACAACAGATATGCGGTAAACACCTTGTTAAATGGCGATAACCACAATGTGCAGATACAGGTTCGCGCAGCATTAAATTTTAAGAAAAACCCTCGAAAAATAGCGCTGGAGTAATAGGATTAAAGTCCCTCTCTCCTTCGGGGAGAGGGATTTAGGGAGTGGGGCTGCTACTCTACAACAGTATTATGCCCTGCATTGCCGCCCCACATGGCCCAACCGTTAAGGCTTGTATCGCCTGTTTTGTGTGATATCATGGTGCCGGTTTTAGTAGCCGCATATATTATCCCGTTGGTTACCACAGGCTGCGAAAATATAGGGCTGCCCAGGTTGTAGGTTTTAACTACAGAGCCATCGGTAGCTGATAGTAACTGCACTTTGCCGTTATCATCGGCAACCACAATTTTACCGCCTGCTACAACAGGCATAGTGTTACAATCGGCACCAATAGGCTTGCTCCAAACGGTGTTGCCTGTAGCATCGGTACAATAAACGGTTTGCTTAAGGGCGTAGTAATACTTGCCTTTGTATGATAATGCACGGCCTTCGTCGTCGTTCATTTCGCCGATAGAGCCATCGTCTTCTTTGTTAAGGAGGGCGCTACCGGGCAGCTTTTTAACTAATGCCAATGTTGTGGCGTTGTACAGTCCCAGTTCTTTAGAATCGTTGCCTTTTTTGGTTGCTATAACCAGATTGTTGCCCACTACCGTTGGAGAAGAAATAGGGTTCAGTTGTTTCCTGGCAATTTCTTTACCGCTCTTGCCTTCAAAAGCATACACCATACCGGTGTTATTGGCTAAGTAAACATTGCCGTTGGCAAACACAGGAGAGCCCTTCACATTCCCGCCAATGCGTTGTTGCCATTGTATATCGCCTTTCTTCAATCCAAAGCATACCAATACATAATCGCCTTTGTTTTCTTTGCCATAGGTATATAAATCGTCGGGGTAAACGGCGTAAACCTTGCCATTGGAAACGGTTGGGGTAGAGTACATGCTGCTGCCCAGCCACTTGCTCCATAGTGGTTTGCCATCATTCTCGTCAAGTGCATACAGTGTGCACGACTGTGTTATAACCAACACCACGCCGCTGTCTGACACCGTAGCAGAAGCCCCGCCATCGGCCAGTTCTACGCCCCACATGTTTTTGCCTGTTGCTTTGTCAAACCCGTAAAAATAACGTGAGTAATAGCCGCCGCTTATGTACAAGCCATTGCCCGAAACAGACGGAGGAGAGGAGGCTACATTTTTGCTGTAGCTGTCTTCGCCCACTAAGTTTAAGTTGTAGCCTGTTGCGGTTTTTTCTAAGTAGTTATTATGGATAGTATGCGGTTTAACCTCGCTCACCATAAACTCAGTAAGGAAACCGTTTTTATCGCGCTTAGCAGTATCGTAAAACTTCTCAATGTTGGCAGAACCTAAGTAGCTGTAATCAATTTCGATAGTACGGTAGCCTTTGTTTACAGTAAGGTCCAGTTGGTCAACATCGCGCTCGTACTTAAAGTTTACGCTGTAAATAGCATCTTTAGGGATAAGGAATTTTG
>JAIXUZ010000078.1 GCA_027483285.1 Bacteroidota bacterium | reverse complement strand
GTTACCATCTATTTTAACGATGTGGTGCCACTAACGGTTAATGCGGGAGCAGACCAATCCACCGCATGTACCGGTGGTGGTAACATTACCCTTACGGCTACGCCGGCCAATGGTGTACCAAGCTATACTTATAGTTGGGCCCCAACAGGCGATTTAACGCAGAGCATATCAGTATTACCTGCCAATACTACTATTTACACCGTTACTGTTACCGACTTATGCGGCAACCAAGCGACTGATGATGTGGAAGTGGCGGTGGAACCACCTACTGCACTTACCATGACCGCCAGCAACGATACTACTATTTGCCAAAACTCCAGCGCTACGCTGGTAGCAAACATACAAGGTGGCAACGGTACCGTTAATATACTATGGAACACTGGCGAACAAAACAATACTATTCAAGTATCTCCCATGGTAAGCAGCGTGTATACCGTTACTGTTACCGATGCCTGCAACCAAAGTGTTACCGATGCGGTAAGCGTTACCGTAGTGCCTGTTGATGCTAACTTTGATTACTTATTTGTAAGCAATAACTCGGTTACCTTTAGCAATAATTCTATAGGCTACGAAAACGGCGTTTGGTGGGATTTTGGCGATGGCACAACCTCTACCGACTTTGAACCAACGCATACCTATGCATCATCGGGTGCGTTTATAGTAACCCTTGCGGTGCTAAACGCTGCCGGCTGCCCCGATACTATCCAATACAGCCTGGTTGTTAAGCCTGACTTCTACTTTTATATACCCAACAGCTTTACGCCAAACAGCGATGGTATTAATGAAAGCTACAACGGCAAAGGCCAGGGCTTTGAAGAATACTCTATGAGCATATACAACCGCTGGGGCCAGCGTATATTTACCACTAATAGCCTAACCACGGGCTGGGACGGTAAAGACGCTAACGGCAACCTGGTGCCTATTGACACATATGTATATGTTGTAGGCCTGCGCATTACCGCTGCCGAGGACGAAATTTTGTACCGTGGCAAAGTAGCGTTGGTACGGTAGTTTTCACTTGCCTTAACCGCAAATTAATTACGATTTCATAACTCAAAATATTTTGAATGCCGGGATTTTCAAGCACTTAATATCTGGGCAGCTATTGCGCTATGCTATATTGCTGCAGTTGCGTTAGGGATAGGAGCGGCAAGCCCCAAAGGGCTACAGCGGATAGCCCGACGGAGAAGCCGGAACGCCCAAAATAGCAGAAAGTAACGTTACTTGTCTTAGTCGAACTTGTACTTATTGAACCACTTATCGCTAAAGGTGAACGATAGGCTCACGCGCACAAAATCTTCGCGAATGAGGTTATTAGTGGTAGTACCACGCTGACCATACTCAGCAGCTATGTTCATAGACGAGAATGGTGCTTTGAAGATACGTTGGTAATAACCCGACGGGTTTAGCAGCAAACCAATACCGACACTTACGCCCCACTCGTTTATAGGTGTGTTGTTAAGGTTTAGGTAAGAGCGGCCATAGCGGGCCCCAACGCGGTAAGCCGTGCGGCGCAGCGATAGTTTCTTTGGCGTATAGTCGGGGGTAAATTGTGCACCAACCGATGCCTGGTAGCTGTTGCCCAACTTATCATCGGCTTTACCAAAATAGCGGTAGCCTGCCCAGTCGGTGGTTTTAAAGTCAGCAGCTATCATCCAGGTGTTGCCCTGCCTTAGGGTAAAGCCGGCACCAAGTGATGTTGGCAGCTTTATTTTGCCTTTGCGGTTTTGCTGGTCTATAAGGGTATCAAGGTAAAAGTCGCTCTCGCCTGTGTTTACATACGATGCAAGAAAGAGGCTCTCTTTGGCACTTTGGTCTAATCCAAGGGTGTAGGTAGCACCCAGAGTAAGTACCCTGTCGCGTTTAAAGCGCTTGCTGTATTGCAGGCCAAACTGGGTAGAAAGGCCATCGACCCTTACCGAACGTACCTGGCGGGTGTTGTATGCTATGGTGGTATCAGGAAATATGGCATTGCTTTGGCTGTTCAGGTTGCCAAAAAGGTAAGTAACGTTTACTCCAATGCTAAGGCGGCTAACCTCAGGCATGCTATCGCGCATAATGCGACGCATGGCGATATTGCTGACGGTATCTGGGTTTACGGTTTTAGAACGGTTTTTAAGTCCTCGATAAAGAGTAACACCGTTACCCCAGGTAGCTGCTGTAAGGCCACCACTGCCCTGGTAGTTTAGCTTAATATCATTATAAGGCGACAATGGCTGTGTTTGGGTAAAGTTGTACCCCTCGTTGCTGTAAGGTATAACGCCAAAGTTCATAGCCCACTTGCGGTAAATAACCGGCACTGATATAAACAGGTGGGAGAAGTTGATGCTGTTGGCATCGGCCTGCTTGGTAGTGGTGTTAAGGCGGGTAAACGATGCACGGGCTCCCACATTAAACAAGGTGTATTTACCTACTGACGTATAAGCCGCAGGATTTTCGAAGTTGATGTAGGTAGAGTCGTTTATACCCAAGGCTACGCCACCCATACCCATAAAACGGGGGTCGCTGTTGTATTGTAGTTCGCCAATACCAAAACGTGAGTATGGAGACGATGTATTGGCAGTTGGCTGCGCGTATAGGCTATTATATATGCCCGGCGCCCATATTGCTAAGGTGGTTAGTATAAGTAGGCGCGCCAGTTTATTCTTCATTATTATAATCTAGTATAGTTTTTAAGCCCCAAAGCACAATATTGGGGTGCACAAAGATGCTATTTTTTAACGCTTTTTCAAACCGGGGGGCGTTGCCACCCGTAAGAACAACCTGTAATTGCTTGTATTTAGCGGTATAGGCGTTTATAAACCCATCCATTTCGTATGCCATGCCATTGATAACGCCGGTAAGGATAGAATATTTTGTATCGTCGCCGGTTAATTGGTCAATTTCTTCAAATTCAACCAACGGAAGCTTAGCCGTAAAGTGGTTTAGGGCATTAAAGCGCATATCTAAACCGGGGCTTATGCTGCCACCCAGGTATTCGCCTTTGGCACTTACAAAGTTGTAGGTAACACAGGTGCCTGAGTCTATTACCAGTACATTTTTGCCTTTGTACAGGTTGTTGGCACCAATGGCACCGGCCAGCCTGTCGTAACCCAAGGTTTTGGGTGTACCGTATAGGTTGGTTACGGGTATTTTGGTTTTGTAGTTGAAGACGGTGATTTTAAGGTGCTGCTCCAACAAACCCTTTAGCGCGTCAATATCATCGCTAACGGTACATATAAGGCACGAGCTAAGTGCGGGGTATTTGGTAAACAGGTCTTCAAATTTTTTGTAGGTAAGCTTGGGGAACGAGTTAAACTCAACAAGGTCTTGCCCGTTGAAAACCGCTATTTTGATTTTAGAATTACCTATGTCTATGATTAACTGCATGCGCCAAAAAACGCCGCAAGGTACTATAAAACACCGTGCTTGCCGCTACTAATATGCTAATACTGCCACCAAATTTTGTTTGTGTACGGGTTACCAAGCGTTAGCGGCTCCCCTATTTGTGGGGTTGCTACCGTGGCATTTAGCTTGGGTGCCGCTGCAAGGGCGCGGGTAACCGACTCGTACCAAGGGTGTACTGACAATGTAAACTTGCCCCAATGCACGGGTAGCAATACCTTCGACTTTAAGTCTAGTGATGCTTGTACCGTTTCTTCGGGCATCATGTGGATGGCGTGCCAGTTGATGTTGTACTGACCACACTCCAGTATCGCCAAATCGAACCCGCCAAAGTGCTCACCAATTTTGGCAAAGTGGCTGCCGTAGCCAGAGTCGCCGCCCAGGTATAGTTTATGCGTACTGGTATCTAAGGCAAAACCCGACCATAAGCTTTGGTTGCGTTTTAACGATCGGCCCGAGAAGTGCCGGCCGGGGGCAGCGGTAAAAGCAAGCCCGTTGTCCAACTGTACGCTTTCCCACCAGTCAAGCTCGTAGATTATGGCGGGGTTGTAGCCCCAATACTCAAAGTGGGCGCCTACGCCCAGCCCTGTTACAACATTTTTAACCTTACCTTTTAGCTTTAATACTGTGCCGTAGTCAAGGTGGTCGTAATGGTCGTGGGTAATAAGCAGCACGTCTATCACATCCGGCATATCGGCCAGGCCATATTTATGCGTGTGGGCATAGCTGCCTACCACACCCGGTATAGGCGATGCGTAGTTGCCAAAAACAGGGTCGACCAAAATAGTCAGCCCATTTACTTTTACTATGTATGATGAGTGGCCAAACCAAACTACACTGGGGGCATCGGTGTTTAAGGCCTGCAAATCGGTTTTTATGGTAGGGATAGGCTTTTTAGGGGCCATATCAATGTTATTCATGCGCTGCTTCATGGTGTCGAAAGCTACGCCGGGGGTAAAATCCATAAGGGTTTCGGCCAGGTTTTGAAAGCTGCCGTATTTATAGTTTTCACTCTTTGTAATCCTTTCTAAACGTTGCCCTGTGGGCTGTGTTCCAAATACTTTAAATGCCATAGTAACAGGTAAGACGGGTAAGTAAAGATAATATTGTAAACCATTCACCCTCCCCAACCCCTCCCCCAAGGTGGAGGGGCTAAAAATATATTTAATAAAACTGTCAGCAATAAAAATAAATAGCCGGGCAGCTAAGTTCTTATTATATTATTTTTGTCTAAACTCTATAAATCCATGTACGAAAATATTTTAGCAGAAAATCAAAACGGGGTACTGGTAATTACCATAAACCGCCCTGCAAAGCTTAATGCATTAAACCAGGCTACCCTTAAAGAACTTAAAGAAGTAATAACCGGTGTGTATACTGATACCGCTGTTAAGGGTGTTATTATAACCGGTGCCGGCGAAAAGGCTTTTGTTGCCGGGGCTGATATTGCTGAGTTTAGTGGCCTTAATGCAGAAACAGGCCGTGGCCTTGCCCAAAACGGACATGATATTTTCTTTTTAATAGAGCGCTGCCCAAAACCTGTAATTGCTGCCGTAAATGGTTTTGCACTGGGCGGCGGCTGCGAGCTTGCTATGGCTTGCCACCTTCGTGTTGCATCGCCAAACGCCAAATTTGGCCAGCCCGAGGTTAACCTGGGCCTGATACCGGGCTACGGTGGCACCCAACGTCTTATCCAGCTTATTGGCAAAGGCAGGGCAATGGAATTGTTACTTACATCAGACATGATTAATGCCGAGCAGGCGCATAACTTTGGCTTGATAAACCATATTGCCGAGCAGGCCGACCTTGTTGGCAAGGCAAAAGAGATACTGGAGAAAATATTTACCAAAGCCCCATTGGCTATTGGTGCAACCATTGCCAGCGTATACGCGTATTTTGATAATGCTACCAATGGCTTTGATACTGAGGTAAACGAATTTGGCAAACTGGTTGAAACGGCCGACTTTGTTGAAGGCACCACCGCCTTTGTTGAAAAACGCAAAGCTGAATTTACAGGCAAATAACTAAGCAAATGGCTCTCCACCTGCGAAGGGGGAGTATTCCAACCGTACAGGTTGGAATGAGGGGGTAAAACAAAAGAATTTGAGCGCAATAAAAAAACTGGCAAAACAAACAGCAACGTATGGCTTTAGCACCATACTGGGCCGGTTGTTAAATTACTCGCTGGTGCCGTTGCATGCCCGTATTTTCACCCCCGAACAGTATGCCCCCATTGCCGATTTATACTCTTATGTAGCATTTTTAGGGGTACTGCTAACCTATGGGTTAGAAACGGCTTATTTCCGCTTTGTACGGACAGAAGAGAGCAAGGAGAACGTTTACAACACCGCCTACATATCGCACCTAATATCGTCAACAGTATTTTTAGCTCTGTTTTTAATTTTTGCAACGCCTATAGCCGGCTTTTTAAAATACCCGCTACATGTAGAATATGTAGTGTGGTTTAGCTTTATTGTGGTATTTGATGCCCTAACGGCTATTCCGCTGGCAAGGCTGCGTAATGAGAACAGGGCCAAGCGCTTTGTATCCATCAGGCTTACCAATATTACCATTTATGTGCTGCTAAACCTGGTATTTTTGTTGTTGCTGCCCTGGTTAGCAGCCCAAGGAATAAGTATACCGTTTTACGATGGTAGCATAGGCGTAGGCTATGTTTTTATTGCTAACCTTATATCGTCAGGGTTAACGCTGGTATTGTTGTTACCGCAGTTGCGCAGGGTGCATTTCAATTTTGATAAGGCACTTTGGCGGCGCATGCTTGTCTACTCATGGCCTATATTGATAATGGGCTTTGCTGGCATGATTAATGAGGTGTTCGACCGTATTTTGCTTAAGTACCTGCTACCCGCTAATAGTCAGCAATACCTTGTGGGAATTTACGGTATGTGTTATAAAATTTCCATTTTTATGACCCTGTTTGTGCAGATGTTCCGCTTTGCGGCCGAGCCTTTCTTTTTTAACCAGGCAGAGGATAAAAACTCGCACCAGGTGTATGCCGATGTGATGAAATACTTTGTGTTGGCAGG
>JAIXUZ010000250.1 GCA_027483285.1 Bacteroidota bacterium | reverse complement strand
ACAGGTACCGATGCCGAGTTGATAACCTCGCTAAGGAACGATTCAACCAATAAGTTTAAGTTGTATTTAAGCTCTTCGGTAAGGCGGGAATCCATATAGCGGATAGAATACTGGTTACCGAAATTATCGTCGAACACAATGGGCGGGCGGCGCGAGAAATCATCGCGCAGGGAACCTTCAAACTTGCTGTATTGGGTGTAGCGGGTAGAATCGATATTGATAGAAGCATTAATAGCCCCGCTTTTATCAACTATAATTACCGGGATGTTGTTGTTGGATGTGATAACCTTTAAACAGAAGTTGATGGTTTTTTCATCCTCGGTACCGGCCAACAGGCGGGTAGCATCGGCCCAAATCTCCACGCGGCTGCGCTCTTCTTCGGCCAGGCTTTTAAAAAGCGATTCTGTATAGGTAAGCAGCTTTGCGCGGTTTTGTATAGCATCGGCCCAAAGTTCCACCTTTTGACGTTCTTCTTCGGCAATCTTCCTAACCAGCTTATCAGTATACAGCAAAGAAAAGAACACGATGAGCATGGCCCCCGTGGCTAAGAAAATCTTCCAGCGCTGTTTATTTGAATATAGGTTAAAGTCCAACTGTGTGTTATCAAAAATCAGGTAAAGTTACGTAATAACTAAATAATACCATTTTTAGTTTAAAAAGGCCTGTAAACAAACTATATTTGCGGCCTTAATTCTATCTAACAATGACCCCTGATTTTAAATACACCTACAACTTCCCCACGCCTTACCGTTTTGGCCCTGGCGTAATTGCAGAATTGCCTGCGCACCTAAAGCAAAACAACCTTAAGCACCCGCTTATAGCTACCGACCCTGTGGTTGCCAAGCTGCCCTTTTTTACAAAGATTGTAGAAAGCCTTAAAGCCGAAGGCATGGAGGTAACTGTATTTTATGATATACATAAAAACCCGGTAAAAAGCGATGTGCTAAAAGGCGGCGATGTGTATGCTGAAAATAACTGCGATTGTATAGTTGGTATTGGTGGCGGTGCTGCTATGGATGTTGCCCGTGCCATTGTATTGCGCATAAACCACCGCAGGGATTTGTTTGATTATGATGATTTGATTGGCGGCGATATATACGTAACCGAAGAGGTGCCTTACTTTATTACTGTGCCTACCACTTGTGGTACCGGTAGCGAGGTTGGCCGTTCGGCTATTATATCAGAAGATGAAAGCCACCGCAAGCGTATATTATTTGCCCCTAAATTATTGGCTAAAATAGTTTTTGCCGACCCTGAACTTACAATGGACTTACCTCCGTTTGTTACCGCAGCAACGGGTATTGATGCCCTTACCCATAACATGGAAGCCTACATTGCTAAAATGTACCACCCGATATGTGAGGGTATAGCATTAGAAGGTATGAACGTGATTGCCAAATACATTGAGCGTGCTACCAACAATCCCGATTTAGAAAGCCGTACCGGTATGATGATAGGATCATCTATGGGTGCTATAGCCTTCCAAAAAGGGTTAGGTGTTGTACACTCGTTGGCGCACCCATTGTCTACCTTGTTAGATATGCACCATGGCTTGGCCAATGCTATTATGATACCTTATGGTATGAAGTTTAACATAGCAGGTTTTGAAGATAAGTTTGTGCGCATGGCACAAAATATAGGTTTGGAAGACCAAAGCGGCGAAGGTATTGTAAACTGGTTGTTCGACCTGAATAAAAAACTAGGCTTACCAACCAAGCTTAGTGATGCAGGTGTTAAAGCCGAGCATTTAGACCAATTGGCCGACCTAGCGATACTAGACTTCTGCCACCCGAACAACCCTAAACCGGTTACCAGGGAAGACTTTAAGAAGATTTACGAGGAAGCGCTTTAAGGCCCCCTCTCCAAACCTCTCCCCTTTAAGGGAGAGGCTTAAAAAAATAAGATGAAAGATAAGATAGTAATAGGTATATCAGACTGTGGGGCGAAGCATCCGAACTATGCAAGTTGGATAGGTGGCGGTGATATGCGGATTGAGATTGTTAAGTTGGGATATACCAATGATAACATGGACGACCTTGACCGTTGCGATGCGCTGGTGCTTACCGGGGGGCACGATGTGAATCCTGAACTGTATGGTAAGCCTGAGTATATGGACGATTGCCAGGTTGATAATATGGACGATGAGCGCGACGATTTTGAAGTAGCCCTGCTGCTTAGCGCCATAGCCATGGATATGCCGGTACTTGGTATTTGCAGGGGTTTGCAGATAACCAATGCCTATAAGAAAGGTACCCTTATTGCCGATTTGCCTAAATATAAACGTGTTCACCACTCGGCGGTGGATGGCGTAGACCGCGAACACCCTGTGAAGGTTGAGGAAGGTACGCTACTGGCTGAAATTGCCGGAACATTAGAGGGTGAAATTAACAGCGCCCACCACCAAAGCACAGATACGGTAGGCAAAGGCCTGCGTATAAATTGCTATAGTGGCGATGGGGTAGTGGAGGGATTGGAGTATGAGAACCCTACAGGCAAAGCATTTTTACTATTGGTGCAGTGGCACCCCGAACGATTGAAAGACAAAGAGAACAGCCCGTTCTCAAACAATATCCGTACACGTTTTTTACAAGAAGCAGAAAAATACCACAATGAAAATAATTGATCCCGCTACCGAAGAGTTGGTAGGCGAAGTT
>JAIXUZ010000119.1 GCA_027483285.1 Bacteroidota bacterium | reverse complement strand
TATCTAATCTGAGAACTAACAACTCACTACATTACCCCCATTGGGGTATTGATACCGCGGCGGCCATCACATTTACGGGGGCGGGTGGCGCAGGCTGATGCGCTAACTACAAATGCTGCTAACAGGGTTATGGCTATAGCACGGCTTACATTGGTTTTCATATTGATTGAATTTGAAAGTGATGTAGCCGTATTGCATACCTAAGTAAACGTTAACCAGATATTTATGTTACACTACTCTACCCTTAATAAAATGGTAGATTCAACAACCTTTAATCCAAAAAGCCCGTAGTGGTAGTTAATCCTTAGTATGTGTTTTTCATTTACATCAAAAGTATAACTGCCATCTTTACTGCGCAAGTAGTGGAAATTACCCAAGGCATCATCTTTTAAGTCAAATGTAGTTTCGGGTATGCGTTTACTACGGCCAGTATAAATAGCCACAGGAACGGCTCTATTGGAAGGGTTATCAGCCAGCCTTACACCATAGGTATACCCCACAATTTCGTACTCGTCAATTTTAGTGTTTGAAATGGGGATATAGTAATTGCCCAAACAAATAATATTTAACACGCCAAACCCAAAACACGTTACTATAAAAAGTGATGCGAGACTAGGCGAGAAAAAATTATACAACCGGTTGCGTATTGGCTTAATTGCACCAATTGATAAACCTGACAAAAACATCAATAAAAACTCAGGAAAAGTAATCATAGTATCTCTATATGCCTTAAATGAAAGCAACAAGCAAAGAGAGCTGGCAATAGGGATAAAATAAGACCAATGATAGCCGGTGTATTTTAGCGTTAAGGCAGCCTTTTCCGGTAAAGGTATAGCTATGCTTACCCCTACCCCGGTGTTTGGTTCAAAAGCATAATCGCCACTTGTATTTAATGGGTTTTGATTTAGAAGGTAACATAAATGGTAAAATATATCGGGCAATTTTTCCTTAAGCACTTCTGGGGTTTCAAAAAAATTCTCCATGCAAACTGAAAAGAACTCATAGTTGTTAACCGCAGCATATCCGCGTAAATGCGAAGGGATACCTTCAGACAGGTTTTCAAACTCAACTTTAGTAGCTTCAAACCATTGGTCTATATAACTTGAAAATCCAACATCAAAATCCCCATTTTTAAAAGTAGAAATTAAAAATGCATGAGAGAATTCATGTATCCCAACATTGTAATTATCTGTTGTATTTTCATATCCATCTAAAAAATCAGCCCACGAAAAAAACAGCACGGTAGCTGTAGTTAAACCCTTAACTTCAGCATCAGCCTTCCGGGAATAAAATGCAGATTCATAAAGCTTTATTAGCTCGTAGTTGGGCATTTTATAACGGTCTAGCCCAAAGGTAATTTGCACCCAGCAAGCCGCAATATAATAGCGCATTTCATCGGTTACACTAAACCCTTCAGCCCCTGTTATTTCTTTATTGTTAAGTATATAGCAAAAGCGTTTAAAAAACTTTCTACTGCCTTTAGGTGATAGCGATTTATAATAGGTAAACCTGGTTTGTAAAAAAGCTTCGCCCGGGGCTTTGGGAGGTAAATTTACTGATGGAAAAAAGGTGGTATTAAAAACCGACTGAAGTCCCTCTTTTTTTAAAATTGGCAACCCATATATCAAAAAAAACAGAAAGGGCAGCAGAAAAGCTATTAGTAATACCATGCAGATTTATAGTGCTGCAATATCAGTAAAATAATTATAAAATGGAGGTGGTATAAAACAAACGCCCCCTGTTTTGCAGGGGGCGTTTTGTAAACAATCTGTTAGTTTTTATTCAGCAACAACCAGCTTAGCTGTGGTACGGCGGCTGCCGCTGCGTAATTCTATTATATACATACCCGGTACCATTACGCCACGTTCTATACTTACCTGCGTTCCGGTTATTCCAGCCTGAGAATATATAAGCTTGCCTGTTAAGTCAAACATCTGAAGGATAAACTCTTCGTTACGTGGATTATCAAAACGTACAATAGCATTATCTTTCATTGGGTTTGGAGATACGCTAACCTCAAACTTATCCATTGGTGGGCGGATAGGGTCTACAACGTTGCCGCTGTTGGCTGTATTAGGTTTAAATACGCCGGTTTGGTTATCATACGCATCCTGAATTTTATCCAGGTTTTTGTACATTTTCTTTTCGGTAGTGGCAAAGTTGTATACCAATGCTACCCTGCGTGCCTGGCCGGCTTTAAAGTTGAACGGGCCTACAGTGCCAAGTGCACGGCGGTCGTGTGGGGCATTTTTAGCTACTTTCTCGTTCCAGTCGCCACCTACAATAGGGTCTGTAGCACCGGGGAACATATAGCGCGAGTATTGGGTACCGCCTTTACCGTTACCTCCAAATGTAACTGGCTGGCCATCTTTCCAAAAGCCGCGCAGGTAGTTGTAGTAATCTTGGGTTGAGTATGGGTTGCCACGCTCACTCCAGTCATTATCGTACGCCAAAAAGCCATTTAAGCCTTCATTTAAAAACTTAACCGACATGTGTGGATCATCGGCAATGCCTTTAAACTCATTATCATCAGCTTTGGCATTGTAGGCGAAGAAGGTGTTGCGGTTAACATCTACACCCATATAGTCGTTAAACGGCTCGCCCATATCAAGGTCGTTAAATAAGCCTATGTATACATCGCGGTAATCGTTGTTAGATCGGTTAAAGATATCATACTCTACAAACACTGTATTGTTAAAGGCTTCGTCGCGTTTATTGGTTTTAAATGAATAGGCCATACCGTGTATTTCTACACCCAACTTAGCGCCACCTGTTTCGGCATGGTTGGCGCGGTGGTCGTTATAAATAAAATAGATAGCCTGGTCGCCTTTTATAACAGGGTAATCGCCTTTTGCGGGCTCGTATTTACCATTGGCATCGGCATCAAAATAAGGAGCCAGATTAGCCATTTGGCCTAGCGCAACATCGCCATTACCAGGCCATGTAGCAATCACTTCAGGCATTACATAACTATCACTTTTGTAATTGGCAATATGCGCATCTATCTCGTCTTTGGTTATGTTCCATACGCGGTTCCATTTGGCATCAGTTGCCGCATCGTAAGTGGCCATACCGGGGCCGGCAAAAGCATCGGCACCCCATTGCCCATACGTAGGGGCCATAAGGTGGTAGTTATTATCCTGGTCAAAACCGCCTATCCAAAGTGATGTAGCGTTAAGGGTATGTTTACCCGATTTGTAAACCTCAAAACCCGGCTCGCTATGACCGTTTTTTGCAATGCTGGCAAACAACTTACCGTTTGCATTAATGGTAGCCGATATGTTGTTTACATCAAGAAGGTTGCCTGTGTTTTGTTGTGCAAAGGCCGTTGTAGAAAGTGCAATAGCAGCTAAAAGTACAATGTCGCGTTTTTTCATACAAACTGGTTTTATGGTTATTGTAAAGTTTGAAATTTTTACTGATTTATGCAAGTAAGATGCAGGGGGAAATTTTTTCCATAAAAAATTTTCAGCAGTTTGAAAGATTCCTCTCTACTCTTTTCCCTCACCCCCTATATCCCCCTCTCCCGAAGGGCGAGGGGGACTTTGTTTTCTCGCCGTGGCAGGTGTTTAGCGTAGCGTCACCTGCCACTAAAATATGAAACACCTCCTCCGTCTTGCCGCTTTGCGGCAATCCACCTCCTCCGAGAGGAGGACATCACCCCTTCTCCTTTCGGGAGAAGGGGCAGGGGATGAGGGTACCAAAAAGCCCCGACAGTACTGCCGGGGCTTTAAAATATGATTGATTAATTCTGCTTAGCGTTGTTGGCCTTTGGGCAATACTCGGCCACCCGATGCTGGAATATTGGCACCGGCTTTTGGTGCACCCGGGTTAGCGGTGGCTTTGCCTGTGCGCGATACCAGCTTCATTTCTTTAATCAGGTTATCAGCACCGGCATATTTCTCAATAATAAACAGTACATAACGTATGTCTACCGATATGGTACGTTTTAATGATGGGTCGAAGTAAATATCGCCGCTCATAGCCTCCCAGTTGCCATCAAAAGCACAGCCAACAAGCTCGCCATAGGCATTTAATACAGGGCTGCCTGAGTTACCGCCGGTAATATCATTATTACTAATAAAAGCAACGTGCATTTTACCGTCTTTATCGGCAAAACGGCCGTAGTCTTTCTTGTTGTAAAGGTCTTTTAACTTGGCAGGCACAAAAAACTCTTCGTTTGTTGTGTCTTCTTTAGCTATGATACCATCAAGAGTAGTAAAATAATCAAAGAAAACAGCGTCTTGCGGGTAGTACGATTTAATGTTTCCATATGTAAAGCGGATTGTACCGTTAGCATCGGGCGCATAAGGTTTAGTTGGGTTCATCTCGCGGATGCCCTGTATAAACAAGCGCTGGTCAGCATCCTGGCCATCTTCTATCGCTTTAATTTTTGGAGCGTAAGAGCCGCGGTAGTTGGTAACAAATGAGTTGGCAATTTTGTACGACCAATCGTTTTTCAATGTAGCTGCATCAGGGGCATCTAAAAATTTCTCTAAACGGCCCTGGTCAACAAAAACAGAGGTTTCAAATACCTTATCAGCAAACTTCTGGTAATCGCCACCAAACTCGCTGTCTATTGTTTTGTAAATGTCAGGTAGTTGGGCAGTAGGCACATCGGCACGGAACAACTGAAGCATAGCCGCCAATAATTTCTTATCGGTTGCAGCGTTATAATCAGCAAAAAAACCGGCTGCGTCTTTCTTCATTTCGCCGGCTTTGGTTTTAGCTTCGGTAGCTTTGCTTTGGTCGTCTAGCAATTTTTCTAACTCGCCATAACCTAAAGACATTGCAACACCTTCGCAGGTGCGCAGTATACACTCATTAATATAGGTGCGGTGCAAGTTATAATCGCGCAGTTGCACAAAGCCTTTGTTTATGTTACCAATAGCCGAACCATATTTAGCGGTAAGGTCTTTATTGCCACCCGCCCATTTGGTAAAATCAGCTTCAACCTTAAGTTTCTTCTCGTATACGCGGTTCTTTTTAAGCTGGGCGCTCTGGCCTATGTAGTACTTCCAATAGTTGGCAGTACGGGCATATTTACTGGCATATTGAATTTTAACCTTTGGGCTTGCATCCATATCTTTTTTGTAGATAGCAAGCTTTAAGTCGCGTATTTTAACAATAGCGGGTGCGGTTTGGTCTAGTAATAACTTAACACCTTCTGATGTAAGGTAGCGGTCGGTGCGGCCGGGGTTACCCATAATCATGGTAAAGTCGCCATCTTTAACACCATCAATGCTAATGCTTAACGCTTTTTTAGGTTTGTAAGGGATATTATCTTCGGCAAAAGGGGCTGGTTTACCATCTTTACCCATGTAAACGCGTAGTAATGAAAAGTCGCCGGTGTGGCGTGGCCACATCCAGTTGTCGGTATCGCCACCAAACTTACCTACTGATGATGGTGGGGCACCTACCAAACGAACATCGGTAAACGTTTCATAAACAAAAAGGTAAAACTCGGCATTCTCAAACATGCCTTTTACTTTGGCATTGTAAGTAGTGCCTGCAGTAGCCTCATCTTCAATTTTCTTCATTACCTCAGCTATCTTTTTATTGCGGGCACCTTCGTCCATACCGGCAGTAAGCTCGGCATTTACTTTAGCGGTAACATCATCTATACGCACTAAAAACGATGCGGTATAGCCCGGGGCTTTAAGGTCGCTTTTAACGTCTTTGGCCCAAAAGCCGTTAGCCAGGTAATCATGGTCTACAGTGCTGTTTTTTTGAATAGCCTCGTAACCACAGTGGTGGTTGGTAAGCAACAGGCCCTGGTCAGAAATAGCCTCGGCAGTACAGCCGCCACCATTTAGCATAACAATAGCATCTTTTATGCTGGCTTTGTTAAGGCTGTAAATTTCATCAGCAGTAAGTTTAAAGCCTTTGCTTTGCATGTCGCGCATGTTTAGCTTTTGCAGCAAAATAAGTAACCACATGCCTTCATCGGCACGCGCTGCCATTGGCATAAGTAACGAAACGGCCATTACAGCCGATAAAACTAATTTTTTCATATCCATATGTTAAAAGAGAGCGCAAGTAACGATGAAAATTTCAAAGTGGCAACTACCCTTTTTAGATAAAAATCATATGAGTGAATTGTTCTACTGAGGGAACCAAAGGTTTTAATATATAAAAGCTATTGCCAGTTTACAAAGCCTAAGCCAACACAAACTACAATTATTCAATTAAAATAGCACATTAAACACAATAAATGCCACAGTTTTTTATACTATTATTGATCGATATAACAGGATTAAAACTCAAGAAATGTTATATCGAAAAAATCGGCCTGATTATTATTTAGAAATTGAAAAATGAAATTCAGCCCCATGTCCTTCTTCAGATTCCACGTGAATTTCTCCTCCATGTTTTTCAATAATTTTTTTTACAGAAGCCAAACCTATTCCACTACCTTTATTTCCGAATCGATCTCTAGTGTAAGCTGTCTGAAATAAATCAAAAATTGTATCATGATATTTTTTAGGAATTCCAGGTCCATTATCTTTCACTTTAAATAAATAATGACTCGGATTTTGAGTAACAGTAAGTTCAATTTCTGAAATTTCTTTATCACTATATTTCAGTGAATTAGAAAATAAATTAATCAGTATCTGGTCAAGTAGTATAGGATAAGTTTCAATTGATGCCAATTGAGAGTTTAATGAAATATGTAAATTATTCTTATTGCTTATTAATGTAGACAGTTCGTTTGTTGTTTTACTCAAATCTACAGTTGATTTTTTCAACTGGCTAATGTCATCAATTTTTGAAAATTCCAATAAACCATCAATTAACAATTTAAGGCGCTGACCTGACATTGCAATAGAGTCTATAATGTGATTTCCATCGGTGTCTAGTTGTGATGCATATAATTCAGAAAGCAGATTTGCTGCAGACAAAATATTTGTAAGTGGCGACTTTAAATCGTGTGCGGCTATAGTTGCAAATTTCTCTAAATCCTGATTCTTTTGTAGCAATTGAACTCTTAATTCATCTTGAATCCTCAAACTTTTCTTATAGTTAAGCAAATTCATAATCTGCTTTGCAATAGTTTTAAGCGAATTAATTTGATTATCAGTTAATGTACGTGGCGAATTGTCAATAACACATAATGTCCCCAACGGAAGATCCTGATCACTTTTCAACACAGCACCAGCGTAGAATATAACATTGGGAGCATCTGTAACAAGAGGATTATCAAAAAAACGAGGGTCGGCAGTTGCGTCATTCACTATAAAGAATTCTCCAATTTCGTTTATAGCATGTGCGCAAAATGCTAAATCACGATTAGTCTCGCTAACAGATAAGCCAACTTTAGATTTAAACCATTGCCTATCAGTATCTATAAGGCTTACAAGAGAAATTGGAGTTTCGCAGATGTCTGATGCTAATTGCGTTAAGCTATCAATTTCTTCCTCTGCTTCGGTATCTAACACAAAATAAGATCTTAAACTTTCTATGCGCTCTGACTCTTGATTATGGTGAATTGGCTTTTGCATTATTTATAAAGATGCTGGTTGTAATTTAATTGACTAAGATAAAAAATAATTATCATTAGAAATCAAGGAAAATCCTTTATTTTCAATTTTTTTAAAAAACCAAGTACTATTTAAAAGTGCGAAATAAAAATAGCATACATTGGGCAATAAATATTTGTATTTTCAGCCATATCTACAATTGCTTTTGATGCTTATATTTTGGTTAGCTAGGCAATAAAAAATCACATATTAATTATTTAAAAATTATTTATTTTTTTAGTAAAACAATAATTTAGCATTAAAAGCGGCTTCCTTGTTATTATATAAAATCATTACAAAGGCTTATCCTATTTGATTAATTATGGATATGCAGTCTTGGGTTTTGTTCTTTCGCATTCATAAACTTAGTGAGATATTCTAAATCGGAACGCTTATTAAAACGAATAAATTTATCAGCATAAAAAAGCCCCTGATTTCTCAGAGGCTTTTACTTATTTGCAGCATTGCAAATTAAACAAAATCGCTCAACCAGAAAATAATGCTTGTTTTTGTAAATTTTTAACTACCTTTATAATTACAAGCCTATGAAAAAAATTATACTAACCTTATTGGTAGTTGCCCTATCTACCCTTGCCCACGCGCAGTTTACATTTCAAAACCCATCGTTTGAAGGAACACCACAGCCCCATGTTGTGCCCGGCCCTTGGACTATGTGCTTTAATGGTGGAACCCCTGATACACAACCAGGAGAATGGGGTATTAACCAGCCACCGGCAGAGGGTAACAGCTATATAAGCTTTTTATTAAGTGGCGAAGGGAGTAACTCTTATCAGGAAGGCGCCAGCCAGCAACTTAGCGGTTGTATGACGGCAGGTGTTGAATATACTTTTTCATTAAACGTAGCGTGGTCTCCTATTTATGACACGGCTGAGCCACAAGATTGCTATGGCAGCGTAGCGATATACGGAGGTAGTAATACCTGCGACAAAGGAGAGTTACTTTGGACATCGGGCGCATTGACAACAGCGGGCTGGCAAACAGTTACTGTAACCTTTACCCCTACCCAAAACTGGTGCTACGTATCGTTTACACCATACTTTATAAGTCCTTGTTCTGGCTACATAAATGGCATGGTTGATAATATATCGCCAATAGTACCCACCAACCCGGGACTTCAAATTACAGGCCCGTCAGACAATTCAACCATTGCCTGCGACTTTACCCTAACAGGCACTACCGATTCTATACCATCATCAGTTACCCTGTTTGGTAACTTTACAGGCTCGCCACTTACAGCAACTGTTACAGGTCAAAACTGGCAATCGGCTATTGATTACCCTAATAACATAGTAGGCCCCCAAACCATTATTGCTGTTGGTGTTTTTCCTCCAAACAACGATGTAAAAACCGACACTTTACATATAAACGTAGTGCATTTTACAGCTGATTTTACTACCGACACCGTATGCTCAGGCAACCAAACGCATTTTACCAATTTAAGTACAATTGACAACCCTGGAAATATATCGGGCTACCAGTGGAATTTTGAACCTGGCCAAACATCAACCAACCAAAGCCCAACATACTCTTTTAACCAAGGCGGAACATACGATGTTGAGCTTATAATTACCACAAACCCCGGCTGTACTGATACGGTAACCAAACAGGTAGTGGTATTACCGGGAGCCAATGCCAACTATAATTATACCAGTGGCTGTTTAGGCGAGGCCGTAATTTTTAGTGATTCATCGTTTGCCCAATCAGGAAGCATAAACCAGTGGAGCTGGAATTTTGGGGATAATACGCCAAACTCTAATGCTGAAAACCCAACCCATAACTACAATGCCGCAGGTACCTATACCGTGAAGTTAATTGTTTCTACAACTTTGGGTTGTACTGATACATTAACCCAAAGCGTATTTATAGACCCTGTGCCCGTGGCTAACTTTAGCGCCGTGCCAACTACAGGATGTATGCCGCTTGCAGTTTCATTTTCTGACTTAAGCGTTGGTAGCATAGCGTCATGGTTGTGGAACTTTGGAAACGGAGCAACCTCTACCCTGCCTAACCCTGCAAACATATATAATGCACCTGGAAGTTATGATATTACACTGATAGTGGGTACTATTGGTAATTGCTTTGATACTATTGTACAGCCCAACTACATTACCGTAGAAGCCTGCCAGGACCTTACCATTACCGACCCGGTAGCAAACGATACTACAGGCTGCCAGTATCTGATAACCGGCACCACTAATATACCAGTGCAAAGTGTTAGCCTTAATGGAGACATTACCGGAGCACCGGTAGAGGCTACGTTGATAGACAGTACCCATTGGCAGGTGCTTGTAACCATGAACCCCGGCCAGGCAGGCACTGCAACGCTTTACGCTACCGGTAATTTTGGGAACAACCTGCTTGATGTTGATACCGTTACTGTTATTGTGGATTGTCCATTTGCTATACCCAACGTATTTACACCTGATGGCGATGGTATTAACGACTTTTTTGTAGTGGTAGTTGGCGCAACTACCAAATATGAAATGACTGTTTATAACCGTTGGGGACGAAAAGTATTTACAAGCCAGAACCAAACCTTACTTTGGGATGGAAAAAACGAAGGCGGGGAAGATTGTGCCGATGGGGTGTATTATTACATTTTTAGCGGTGAACAAGCGGGCCAAGCCATTAAAAAGAACGGAACCATAACGCTTTTACGTAAACAATAAAAATAATTGTCTGTTAATTAACGTGCAGTATTTCAACACAATACTACTGTAACCAAAATTAACTATACAATGGTTAATAACAATTGTACATTAAGACTTGACATTGTTGATTATTTTTAAGTAATTTTAAGGGTTTTATAGCCTATGAAAAAACTGATACTTCTTTTAAGTGCGATTGTACTTGTTAACGGGATTGGAAAAGCCCAGTTTACATTTCAAAACCCTTCGTTTGAAGGGGTATCGGAGCCACACGTTGTTCCTGCACCGTGGGACATGTGTTTTAATGGCGGATCGCCTGATACACAACCCGGCCAATGGGGTATAAACGACCCGGCTACCAATGGCAATACGTACGTAAGCTTTTTGCTTGAAGGCACCAACGGTGGTTACCATGAAGGGTGCAGCCAGCAACTAAGTGGCTGTATGACTGCAGGCCAGTCCTATACTTTTACCATGGACATTGCTTTTTCGCCAGTTTATAATACTGCTGAACCTGGTGATTGTTATGGGTCTTTAGCCATTTGGGGTGGTAATGGCATTTGTGGCCAGGGCGAAATGCTTTGGAGTTCGGGAATGATTAATATTGGTGGCTGGAATAACGTTACAGTAACCTTTACCCCTACCCAAAACTGGTGTTTTGTTAGCTTTGCCCCATATTTTATTAATCCATGTAGCGGGTATATTAATAGCATGATTGATAACATTACCCCAATTGTACCTGCCAACCCGGGCCTGCAAATAACATCGCCAACTACTAACGCCAACATGTCGTGCGACTTTTTGGTTACCGGTACTACCGATTCGTTACCAAATACTGTTACACTTTACGGCAACTTTACAGGATCGCCTGTAAATGCTAATATACTTAACGCATCAAGCTGGCAAACGTTTGTATCATACCCCGATAACTTAAGCGGCCCACAAACTATTATTGCTGTTGGCCAATTCCCTAATGGCATTACCAAAAGCGATACGGTTACGTTCAACCTGATAGATATTGAGCCTGATTTTACATCAGACACAGTATGCTCAGGCAACCCCACACATTTTACCGATGCATCAACCATTACCGCACCTGGCACTATAGCTAACTACCTATGGACATTTGCCCCTGGCCAAACATCGCAACAGCAAAACCCATCCTACACCTACACAGCACCAGGTATTTATAACGTTTCGCTAATTGTAACATCAAACGCGGGATGTTCTGATACCATTGTTAAACAGGTATTGGTATCGCCTGGCGCCAATGCAAGCTTTTTACTAACTGCTGGTTGCATAGGCACACCTGCCACGTTTACCGATTTATCATCGTCTCCCGGTGGCATTATTACCGGATGGGCTTGGGATTTTGGCGATAACATTGGTACATCAACACAACAAAGTCCTGCATATAACTATGCCGGTGGCGGAAACTATACCGTTGAGCTTATTGTACAATCGAGCAACGGCTGCGCCGACACAATTACCCAAAACATTACTATTGACCCTGTACCAACTGCCGATTTTAACGGGCAACCTGTTTCGGGCTGTATAGACCTTCCTGTAGCCTTTGCTGATTTAAGTGCTGGTAATGGTGGTACTATTACAGGCTGGTGGTGGGATTTTGGCGACAATAATACATCAACCCTGCAAAACCCAACCCATATTTATGATGTGGCAGGTACTTATGATGTAACCCTGATTATAGCCAGTGGCAGCAACTGCCGCGATACCATTACTAAAGCGGCTTACATAACTGCTTACCCACAAGTAACGGCCGACTTTACTGTTAGCCCAGGCGTAACAGATGAATTTCAGCGTAACATAACCTTTACCGACCAAAGTACCGGCAGCCCTACCATTTGGAACTGGAGCTTTGGCAATGGAACGTTTGGGAACATACAGAACCCGGTATTGATGTACCAGGATACCGGTTTATTTTTAGTTACTCTTATTGCCAACAATCAGTTTAACTGCCCTGATACGGCTTACGGCACCGTTCGTATCAACCCTATAAGCACGTTCTATGTTCCTAATGCTTTCTCGCCAAATGGCGATGGTATTAACGATTACTTTGGCGGATCGGGTACTAACATTAAAGAGTATGAGTTGATGATATTTAACCGCTGGGGTAACCGCATATACACTACCAACAATATGCTTGACCCCTGGGACGGACGCTATAAGAGCGATGGCCAGGTTATGATTGACACCTACATATACCAGATTAAAACCCTGAACGTGATGAACGAGGAACGGGTTTACCGAGGGACTGTAACGATAGCGAAATAGCGTATAGCGTATAGCGTATAGCGTATAAAAAAATCCCGCACTTTGATAGTGCGGGATTTTTGTTTTAAGGTATTACCACTAAAGATTTAAGAGGAAGTTGAGGGTGTCAACTCCATCAGCATATTCATCAATTTTGGGGTATTGGGCCTTACCAAAAGGCATAATAGGGATACCTATATTGCTATTGCCTACAATACATTGAATCTCATCGGCACGGCGGGTTAGTTCTTCGGCCAGTTGTTCTGCATCACTATAATAATCAAAGTACACAACTGCCACCGGCGATGCCAATGCCCCATCTTGTTTAAGCATCATAAAACCACAATCAATATGCAGTACTTTATTTAATAGGTATATGGCCTTTATATAATCGTAGTTGTTGGCGTATTTCTTGTTTTCAAAAGCCTTTTTCCACACCTC
>JAIXUZ010000267.1 GCA_027483285.1 Bacteroidota bacterium | reverse complement strand
GCAATAACCTCGCCCTTCAGTTTCAGGGCTTTCATCTGGGCAATTTTGCCGTTGTGCTTAGCCAGGTGGTTCTTTTTATCAAACCCTATAATGTTGCCCTTTTTATCGTACACAAACGTATTGGCAAACACCCGCTCGGGCTTAATTCCATAAGTGGCTACAATGGGGTCTATAAACTCTTTAAACCCCGCCGACACCACATAAATTTGCCCTGCATTATTGGCAAAAAACGTTTTGTTACGTTTTATAGAGGGGGATATTTTCTTAGCTAAACGCTTAACCAACTCGGGCAGGTGGGCACGGTTGGCCTTAAGCAAATCTACCCGCAAAGCCAGCGACTCTGTAAAGCTTATTTCGCCGTTTACCCCGCGGTTGGTAATGTCCTCAATCTGTTTTATTACGGTGTCTTTGTTTGCCTGTTTAGCCAGCGATATGGCTGCCAGTTCTTCTAATGCTTCTACGCTGGTTAGCGTGCTGTCAAAATCAAAAACAAAAAATTTATCCTTGGGCATTTAATTTATCTGTATCGGTATAACTATGGTTCGGGAATTGAAATAAGCATCGCGCACAAACAGGGTAACATAATAGGTGCCTGCGTTCAGGTTGGCAATGCCTATCATTTTATCTATACTGTACGAGTCGGTATTGACATGCTCATCGGTAGTGCTTTTAACGGTATTTAACGTATCGGTAACGGTTACCGAGTAGTAAATAACATTGCTAACGTCTGATATTGCCGCCAATACATTCATGCTGTCTACACCGGTGTATTGCTGGTTGTTGGTAGGCGACACCACTGTAATATCGGGCAGAATCGTATCGGTAAAGTTGAGCAGGTTAAACAATACCGTATCGCCCGCCGACTGGAACCCTGCCTCATCAACACAGGTTACAATGGCGCGGTAAAGCCCGCCCAGGGCACTATCGGGTATGGGGAAGTTAAAGTCCTGCGTAAACTCTTCGCCATCAATATACCCCACCCAGTTTAGGTTATACGGCTTGGCCTTGGCATACAGCGTATCCAACGTGCCGCTAACGGCATAGGTAAGCGATAGCTTATAGCTAAGCAGGCCTTTATTGTCGGTAAACTGAACCGTAAACGGAAGGGTATCGGTAAAGGTAAGATTATTGGTATCGGGAGATAAGAACTCCGCCACCGGCTTTTCATGGTCGTTCAGGTTTTTACGGCAGCCCGCAAACAGCAAAGCCACAAGCGTAATAGTAAGTATCAACCTGAATTTCATATTGCAAATATAACAAGCCCACAGATAACCTGCGGGCTTTACTAATTGTTCAGTTTATCGGGAGGGTGATGTCTTACAATTTTGTCTTAACCTTATCCCAACGCTTAAGCTGCCATTTGCTGGTACCGGTACACAGGTGATTGCCTTGCACATCGTGTACCTTAACGGCACACTCAACATACACAGAGTCTTGTGTTTCCAGCGGTTTGATGATGTTGGTGCTAATCCACTCATCGCTGGCAGAATATTCAGCAATGGCATCGCTTTTACCCTGATAGAAATATTCCATCTTCAGTTCGCTCATTATCAGGCGGTACTGCTTAAAGTCGATACGGCTCATCAGCGTGGTACCGGCGGTAAACTCACTCAATGCAGCCAAACCACAGGCGTGTAAGCCCTTAACGTGGTTAAGGTTTTTGCGAATGTACGGGAACCTTGCCTTGATAGAGGTATCAGTAACCTCCAGCACTTTAACCTTGTGCGGAGCGTTAAAAGGAATTCCGCGGCCAAACAAAAAGTTCAGTATCCACAAGTCTTTGCCGCCTTTTTTGGCGTTATTAATATACTTTTTTACGTCCATGCTTATTAGGTTTTAAACTACGAATATAGAAATAAAATAGTATGCATGCATAACAATTTTTAGATGAAAGTTGAAAATTTAAATCTGAAAGTGAAAAGGTGATTGTCATGCCCGCGTAGGCGAAAAAATAGTAATCTTAATAAAAAAATTGCCCCGGCCTTTAGGTCGGGGTTATGATCAGATGCATATATTTGTGGCTTTAGCCACCATTAAATATGCCTTATTCAAGCCTATATGTCCATGCAATGTGGTCAACCAAAAACAGAGAGAAAATAATCTCACCAGAATTAAAAAATGAACTCCTTGCATTTATATCAAATTACGGAAAAGAAAAAGGAATTCATATAGATAGAGTCAATTGCGTTTCAGACCATATTCATATATTACTTTCATTAAAAGCAGACCAATCTGTTTCAAGCGTTTTAGGATTGATTAAAGGAGCTTCTTCATATTACATCAATAAGCAGAAATTAACTGTGGGAAAATTTGAATGGCAGGATGACTACCTAGCATTCTCAGTTAGTTTATCTATAGTGAATAAAGTAAGGGCTTATATTGAAAATCAAGAAGCCCATCATTCTAAAAAGACCTTTAGCCAAGAATATAATGAATTTATCAAAGCTTTTGGGTTTAATAAAAATGGTGGCTAAAGCCCGGTTATCCTGATCATTCTTATCCCCGGCCTAAAGTCCGGGGCAATTCAAAAAACTTCGTCACTTGCCACTTTGCCACTAATAAACAAAACACTAACTTCCGTGTTCCATAAACCGCAATGATAGGATTCCGTTTTTCAAAATACGATAAGCCCAACCAAACCCCGTTCGATATGCTGTTTGATATTTTCAAGCAGCTAATCACCTACACCAGTGGCGATGTGGAAGAAGCCATCAACTGGCTTACCGAGCTGGACAAGGAATACAAGCTTACCACGCCCGACTATGGAATTGGCGATTTTATCCAAGAGCTGAAAGACCGTGGCTATCTGCGCGATAACAACCCACAGGAGGGGACTATGGCCATTACGTCTAAAACTGAACAGGCCATCCGTTCGCAAGCATTAGAGAAGGTTTTTGGTAAGTTGAAAAAAGGCAAAAGCGGCAACCACAGCACCAAATACACCGGCAGTGGCGATGAACAGGGAAGCGACCTCCGCCCTTTCCAGTTCGGCGATTCGCTAGACCAAATTTCGATGCTGGAGTCGATGAAAAACGCGCAGGTAAACAACGGCATTGCCGGCGATTTTACCATTACCGAGAATGATTTGGAGGTACGCGAGAAAGAGCATAAAACGCAAACATCTACAGTGCTGATGATAGACATATCGCACTCTATGATTTTGTATGGCGAAGACCGCATTACCCCTGCCAAAAACGTAGCCATGGCGTTGGCAGAATTAATCAAACGCAAGTACCCGAAAGACACGCTGGATATTATTGTTTTTGGCGACGATGCCTGGCAGATAGAAGTTAAAGACCTCCCCTATTTACAGGTAGGCCCATACCATACTAATACCGTTGCAGGCCTTGAGTTGGCAATGGATTTACTACGTCGTAGAAAGAATGCCAACAAGCAAATTTTTATGATTACCGATGGCAAGCCTACGTGCATAAAAGAGAATGGCCGCTACTACAAAAACAGCTTTGGGCTTGATAATAAAATATTGAACAAATGCCTTACGCTGGCACAAAGCTGCAGGCGCTTAAAAATACCGGTAACTACGTTTATGGTGGCTACCGACCCTTACCTACAAGAGTTTGTGCACGACTTTACAGAGGCCAACAACGGCAAGGCCTTTTACTCAAGCTTAGAGGGCTTGGGCGAGTTTATTTTTGAAGATTTTGAACGCAATAAAAAACGTACCGTACGATAATTATGAAGGATATTAAAACTTTAGGTGAGCTTAAAAAATCGGGTTGGAAAAGCCGTGGCATTAAAGACGAGCTTCGCGACAATCTGATTACCAAAATAAAAGCAAAAGAAACTATTTTTAAAGGCATTATTGGTTTTGAAGACACCGTAATTCCTGAGTTGGAGCGTGCTATTTTATCGCGCCATAATATTAATTTATTAGGCCTTCGCGGACAGGCAAAAACACGCATTGCCCGCCAGCTGACTGATTTATTAGACGAATATATGCCCATTATTGAGGGCAGCGAGTTGAACGACGACCCGCTGAACCCCATATCAGGTTACGGCAAAGATAAAGTAACTGAACTAGGCGATAAAACCCCCGTTGCATGGGTACACCGCAGCGAGCGGTACGTTGAAAAACTGGCTACTCCTGATGTTTCTATTGCCGACCTTATTGGCGATGTTGACCCCATAAAAGCAGCCAATTTAAAATTAAGTTATGCTGACGAAAGGGTTATCCACTACGGCATTATACCACGCAGCAACCGTTGCATTTTTGTTATTAATGAGTTACCCGATTTGCAGGCCCGCATACAAGTAGCGCTATTTAATATTCTACAGGAAGGCGACATACAAATACGTGGTTTTAAACTGCGCATTCCGCTCGATATTCAGTTTGTATTTACTGCTAACCCAGAGGATTATACCAACCGCGGCAGCATTGTTACCCCGCTGAAAGACCGCATCGGCAGCCAGATTTTAACGCACTACCCAAAGAGCATAGAACTGTCTAAAAAAATCACAGCCCAGGAGGCACGCATTAGCGAGAGCCAGAAGAAAGAAATAGAAGTAACCGACCTTACCGCTACACTTATTGAGCGTATTGCTTTTGAAGCACGCGAGAGCGAGTTTGTAGATGCCAAATCAGGCGTATCTGCCCGCTTAACTATATCGGCTTTTGAAAATTTAGTTAGTACAGCCGAGCGACGTATGTTACTAAATGGCGAGAGTAAAACCTTTACCCGCGTAAGCGATTTGGTAGGTGCTATTCCTGCCGTTAATGGTAAGATTGAATTGGTATACGAAGGTGAGCAGGAAGGTGCAGGCTTGGTGGCCTTAAACCTATTAGGCAAAGCCATGCGCAGCGAGTTCCTCAACATCTTCCCCGACCCATCAAAACTAAAAAAGAAAAAAGAACCAAGCCCCTACGCCGAAATTCTCGATTGGTTTGGGCAAGGCAACACAGTTGATTTCTTATTATCAGAAGACGATAAAACCTTCCGCAAAGGCCTGGAGTTTATTCCCGGTTTAGAAGCGGTGGTAGAAAAATTCGTCCCCGGCCTAAGCAAAAACGATAAGCTGGTAATGATGGAGTTTGTACTCTTCGGCATGGCAGAACACTCGCTGATAGGTAAAAACTACTTAGAGCGTGGTGTGCAGTTCAAAGACATTATGGGTTCTTTCTTCTCAGAGAAAGACTTGTTTAGGGATAACATGGAGAATTAATTCAAAATGCAGAATGCAAAATTCATAATTAAATAAATGGTTACAACACATTCTGCATTATGAATTTTGCATTTTGAATTAGTATGCTATCAACCTTTCCAAATCCGCTTTAAACCTATCCCTTGGTAGGAAGTTCCACTCCAGCTCACTAGCAAACGGCACAGGCGTATCTAACGATGCGCTGCGCATTACAGGAGCATCTAAATGCTCAAAGCAGTTCTCGGCAATACGTGCGGCTATCTCCGCCCCTATTCCACCGGTTAAGGTGT
>JAIXUZ010000070.1 GCA_027483285.1 Bacteroidota bacterium | reverse complement strand
ACCTGGTCTAAAATGCCTTTAGCCTTAGTATCTACAGGTTGTGCGGTAGCCAGGTTAGCAATAACAAACAAGGCTATAATGGTTGCAAAACGTTTCATTTTAATTGTTTTGTAATAGGTAATTCAAAATGGATGCCAAAAATAGTAAATATCGTTGTAACACCGTTTTAAATGTAAAAACAGGTAACCTGATAACAAGGGGAATTGTTGTAACAGTGCTATTTTAAGCTGCTCAAAATATCTTCCAGCGATACCTCGTCTTTAATAAGTACCTGGCGGGCCTTGCTGCCTTCAAACGGACCAATGATGCCTGCGGCCTCCAACTGGTCGACAATACGGCCGGCGCGGTTGTAGCCAAGCTTCATTTTACGTTGGATAAGCGATGCAGAGCCCTGCTGGTTGCGCACAACCAAACGGGCAGCCTCATCAAAATAGCTGTCGCGGTCGCTAAGGTCAACGGCTTCTTTGCCGCCTTCTTCCCCTTCAGGAACATATTCAGGCAGGTGCATAGCGCTTGGGTAGCCCTGTTGCGCGCCTATAAAGTCGCAAATACGGTCTACCTCGGGCGTATCAACAAAAGCACATTGCAGGCGTATCATATCATTACCTGTAGATAAAAGCATATCGCCACGGCCAATAAGCTGGTCGGCGCCACCGGCATCTAAAATAGTACGTGAGTCTACCTTAGACGATACACGGAACGCTATACGGGCAGGGAAGTTAGCTTTGATAGTACCTGTAATAATATTTACCGATGGGCGCTGTGTTGCAATAATTAAGTGAATGCCAATAGCGCGGGCAAGCTGCGCTAAACGGGCAATAGGTGTTTCCACCTCTTTACCTGCCGTCATAATCAAGTCGGCAAACTCGTCAACCACCAATACAATATAGGGTAGGTAGCGGTGCCCCTCGTTAGGGTTAAGCTTGCGGGCAATAAACTTGGCATTATATTCCTTAAGGTTACGCACCTGTGCGTCCTTCAACAACTCGTAGCGGTTGTCCATCTCTATGCATAAGCTGTTCAGCGTGTGTACTACCTTTTTGGTATCGGTAATAATGGCCTCTTCAGTATCGGGTAGCTTGGCTAAAAAGTGGCGCTCTATTTTGGTAAACAGGGTAAGCTCTACCTTTTTAGGATCGACCAAGACAAACTTAATTTGCGATGGATGCTTTTTATACAATAGCGAAACAAGTATGGCATTTAAGCCCACCGATTTACCCTGGCCTGTAGCACCCGCCATAAGTAAGTGGGGCATTTTGGCAAGGTCAACTACAAAGGTTTCGTTAGATATGGTTTTGCCTAAGGCGATAGGCAGGTCCATAGATGTATTCTGAAACTTATCTGATGCCAGAATGGTACGCATGGCTACCGTTTCAGTATTTTGGTTAGGAACCTCAATTCCAATAGTACCTTTGCCGGGCATAGGGGCAATAATACGGATACCTAACGCCGAAAGGCTTAGGGCGATGTCATCTTCCAGGTTTTTAATTTTAGAGATACGCACACCGGGAGCAGGGACAATCTCGTACAACGTAACGGTTGGCCCAATGGTAGCCGATATTTTGGCAATTTCGATTCCGTAATTTTTTAATGTATCAAGGATGCGGGTTTTGTTACCTTCCAGCTCCTCGCGGTCTACCTTGATTTTATTATCACCGTAGTTTTCTAATAAGTCTAATGATGGAAAACGGTAGTTTGATAAATCCAGCGTAGGGTCGTATGGCTGCAACTGGCTTGTATCAGTCAGTGGCTCGTCGTTACTATCAAACAAAGGGTTTTTCAATTCCATTTCCAAGTCGCCGCCTGGCTTGGTATCTGCAAATGGCGACTCATCAAAAGCGTCAATATTATTCAGTTCCAATTCGGGGCCGGTAGTTGGTAGCGGGGCAGGAACAACGGGAGGGACAAAAGTATTCTTCCGTTCCGGTTCGTTCTCCTTCACTACAAACTCAAACAGGCGAGGGTCGTTAGCTTCTTCAGCAGTAACCTCTTCGTGCCCAAAGGGAACAGCAGCTGTTTCTTTAAACGGGCTTTCGTTATCGGCTATAGGAACAATAGGAGGGATGCTGCTTTCTTTAGGCTCGCGTTTAGGCAGGTTAAAGCTCATGTTAAAAGCAATAACGCCAAACACTAATAATGTGAATCCTAATAGAATGCCAGTACCCACTGTGCCAATAACTAACCCAAGGTATTGGTTGATGTGGTAACCCATGCCGCCGCCAACAAAAAGGTATTGTGTGCGGAATATTAAGCCCAGCATTACAGGCGTCCACATAAGGAAAAACAGGCTGTATGCTAACGAGCGGGTAAGCGGTGCCAGTTTTATTTTGGTAAGAATGTATAAGCCATTTACAAAAAACAGGAAAGGAAATATAAACGCGGCAACGCCAAACCAGTTATTAATAAATTGATTGGCAAACAATGCCCCAATTTTACCCAGCCAGTTTTCTACTTTAACTTCAGGGTTTAATAGTATGTCGCCAAGGGGGCGGTCTAATTCGCTAATATCATTTTGCCAGGTAAGCATAAACGATGAAAATGCGATGAACATATAAACCGAAAGCAATAGCAGAATAAGGCCAAAGATTTTATGTGTTTTCTCGTTAGTGAAAAAACGCACAATACCATTAGGGCCCGATTTTTCTTTGGGTGCCGGTTTTGCCTTCTCCTTTTTGGGTGCTTTAGCCTTAGGCTCGGGCTGTGGCTCAAACGGGTCTTCTTCCTCTATTTTAGGGGTTTCCTTAAATTTATTTTTTCCTGCTGCCATAGTTGGGCTTAACTAAACAAAAATAAAGCTAGGGGCTGCATTATATAGGGAAGGGTTGCAATGGTTATCAACAATCGGTGTTGGTTATTTATTGCCCCGGTTTACCACAAAAGTCTTTTTAGGTTTGCCACTTTTAAGCTCAGCTACTTTGCCAATCAGGTTAGCGCAGGCGGCAGTT
>JAIXUZ010000381.1 GCA_027483285.1 Bacteroidota bacterium | reverse complement strand
GATTGGATTATTGCCCACGTACACGTTGGTGCCTTGGGTTGGAATGGTATGTTAACCTTTGGTATGCTGTATTGGATGATACCACGATTATATAATACTAAGCTACACTCTACTAAACTGGCTAACTGGCATTTTTGGATTGCAACCTTAGGTATATTATTCTACACCATACCTATGTATTGGGGTGGCTTTATGAATGCCTTAATGCTAAAAGAATTTTCGCCCGACGGAAACTTAGTATACACCTTTTTAGATGTTACCAAACAGCTGAAACCTATGTATATGATGCGCGGCATTGGTGGTACTATGTACATTGTAGGTTCGCTGATAATGGTTTACAACCTTTGGAAAACAGCCGCATCGGGTAAATTGGTTGCTAATGAAGCTGCCGAAGCACCTGCACTACGTGGACAAAAAGTACACGATGATGGATACTGGCACCGTTGGGTTGAACGCCGCCCTATTGCCTTATTAGTACTTGCACTGGTTGTAATATTAGTAGGTGGTATTGTTGAGTTCCTTCCAACATTCTTAATCAAATCTAACATACCAACAATAAGCACAGTAAAACCTTACACTCCGCTTGAATTGCAGGGTAGGGATATATATGTGAGGGAAGGCTGTTATACCTGCCACTCGCAAATGATACGCCCATTCCGCAGCGAGACAGCGCGCTATGGCGATTACTCTAAAGGTGGTGAGTTTATTTATGACCACCCATTCCAATGGGGATCAAAACGTACCGGCCCCGATTTAGCCAGGGAAGGAGGAAGGCAAACAAACGTGTGGCATTTTAACCACATGTACGATCCAACATCTACATCGCCGGGCTCTATTATGCCTCGTTACCCATGGTTGTTTGATGATTTGTTAGATACAGCATCGACCCCTGCTAAAATACGCGCAATGCAAACCCTTGGTGTGCCATACCCTGCCGGTTATGATGCAGTTGCCAACAAAGACTTAAGAGCGCAGGCAAATACAATAAAAGAAAACCTTGCCAAAGAAAAAATTATGGTAAACGGCGATGAGGAGATTATTGGCCTTATAGCTTACCTGCAACGCATTGGCACTGATATAAAAGCTGAGAAAAAAGATAACGCATTAAACACCAAGTAACCATGTTTAAGTTTATAAAACAATACGCCGAAACGATAGTGGGCATTGAAGTTTACCCACTGGTATCTATGATGATTTTTGTTCTCTTTTTTCTTTGTGTTACTGCTTATGTAATTTTTCTACGCAAAGGATACGTGGCTGAGATGGAAGCAATGCCTTTAGATAACAATGGTAAAAACCCTGAAAACCTAAACTAATGAAAAGCAGAGTAAATAAAATCAAACTTATAGCAGGTATTACAGCGTTGTTATTTTCAGGTGCTGTATTTGGCCAAACTGAAGCTGTAAAAGCCGCCCAAAGCTGGGATGCGTTTTTTAACCCAACCCACTCAGGCTTAATAATTGTTGCTTTGTTGCTGTTGATTGTAATAACAGTATTGGCAAGTGTTTTAAAAGGCCTTGGCCGCCAGTATACCAACATTGAAATTACAAAACATGATGGTAAACTGGTTGAAGATAAACATGAAACCCGCACTACATGGGTTAGGGGTGCAAGTGTTATAGCTCTTGTAGTATTATCTACCGTAACAGCTTTTGCGCAAGATGCTACTGCAACTGTTGCTACAGCCGCAATAGAGCAGGTAACCCAGCCTAAACCGCCGGTTTTAGACCCTTTTGTAATTGTAAGCTTACTGTTTATTATACTGGAGTTTACCATAATACTGGCGCTAATAGCTTCTATTAAAAGGTTGTTTGTAGCCAATGGCTTAGTGGCAGATGCTGTAGTGTTGGAAGAGTATGCTGTTAAGGCTAAAATTGAAAAAGCACGCAAACCATCGTTTATGCAAAAATGGTTAACACGTGCTGTACCTATTGAACAGGAAGAAGCTATTGTGTTTGACCATGAGTATGATGGCATCCGTGAGTTGGATAATGCTTTACCACCTTGGTGGTTGTATGGTTTTGTAATATCAATAGTGTTTGCTTTTGTGTATTTGTTTCACTACCACGTGCTACGTACAGGCGATTTGCAAGGTGCAGAGTATGCCCAGGAGTTGACCGATGCTGATGCCGATAAGGCCGAACTGATGAAGAAAATGGCAGCCAAAGGCGAAGTAATGGTGAATGAAGAAACAGTTACCCTACTTACTGATGCAGCATCTTTAGCTAATGGCAAAGCCACTTTTGAGGGTATGTGTATAGCATGCCATGGCGATAAAGGCCAGGGCAATATTGGCCCTAACCTAACAGATGAGTACTGGGTTTATGGTGGCAGCATTAAAAACATATTCAAGACCATAACTACTGGTACACCCAATGGTATGCAATCGTGGAAATCGCAATTATCACCCAAAACAATACAAGAGGTTAGCAGCTACATCAAATCGTTAGCAGGAAGTAACCCCGCAGGTGCTAAAGCACCACAGGGCGACTTGTGGAAAGAGGAAGTAGCTGCGCCAAAAGATACTGCCGTTGTTAAGGCAGACAGTGTAGTAGCTGATAGTAAGGCGGGGGTTAAATAACCCCCACCTTTTTTTAATTAATATTTTATGAGCATGGACAATTTGAAAGGAGATCCCCATCAAGGTGATGGTTCGTTTCGTGATTCGGTAGCGACTATAAACCAGGAGGGAAAACGCAACTGGGTATATCCTCATAAACCAAAGGGGAAGCTATATAAGTACCGTACCTATATCAGCTGGGGCTTTTTAGCCTTGCTTTTTACCTTGCCACTTATAAAATTTAACGGCGAGCCGTTATTCCTAATCAATATCCTACAGCGCAAATTCATCCTGTTCGGGGTTATTTTCTGGCCCCAGGATTTCTTCATATTCATGCTGGGCATGCTCACCTTTATGGTGTTTATAGTGCTCTTTACCATCATTTTCGGGCGGGTATTTTGCGGTTGGGTTTGCCCACAAACCATCTTTTTAGAAATGGTATTCAGAAAAATTGAATACCTGATAGAAGGCGACGCCGGTGCCCAAAAAGCACTAAACAAAGCCCCATGGTCAGCAGAAAAAATACGCAAGCGGGTACTAAAGCACACCGCGTTTTTTGCCCTGTCATTCCTTATTGCCAATACCTTTCTGTCCTACATCATCAGCTTCGACCAAGTAAAGGATATCTACCTGAACTTAGAAGATAACGTACGCAGCCTTATTGGCCTTATCATCTTCACCTTTGTGTTCTACGGCGTGTTCTCTTGGTTTAGAGAGCAGGTATGCCTAATAGTATGCCCATACGGCCGTTTGCAAGGTGTGTTGCTCGATAAAAAGAGCATAGTAGTAGCCTACGATTACATCCGTGGCGAACCCCGCGAACACCTCCGTAAAACTGCCGAACGCAAAGGCGGCGATTGTATAGACTGTGGCCTATGTGTGCGCGTATGCCCTACAGGTATAGATATACGCAACGGCACGCAGCTGGAGTGTGTAAACTGCACCGCCTGTATTGATGCCTGCGATGGTGTTATGGAGAGTATTGGCAAACCTACCGACCTTATCCGCTACGACTCTGAAGACGGCATAGCCAAAGGCGAGAAGCTCCGCTTTACCCCCCGTATGCGTGCCTACTCTGTAGTGCTGGCCTTGCTTGTAGGCGTGTTGGTGTTTCTTTTAGCCACCCGCGATGATGTGCAGGCTACCGTACTGCGTGCATCAGGCATGCTGTACCAGGAACAGCCCGATAGTATTACCATATCAAACATATACAACCTAAAACTGCTTAACAAAACCCACAACCAGCTTCCCGTTGAATTGAAACTGGAAGATGGCATTAAAGGCAGCATTAAGCTTGTTGGCAGCAACAGTATGGTAGTACCTAAAGAGGCATCGCTAGAGCGGGTATTCTTTATCTACCTAAACAAAGCCGATATAACAGAGCGCAAAATGCCAATTAAAATTGGGGTTTATGCCAACGGCAAAAAAATCGATGTGGTAAAAACCAACTTTTTAGGCCCATTTATGCGCAACAAAAAATAAACAGCTATGAAACTAAAACTAAAGTGGAATTGGGGAACCAAAATAGTAGTAGCCTACGCAATATTTATTGTGTTGATACTTACTGCCGTGTTCAAAGCCCTGGGCGAAAAGGTAGACCTTGTAACGCCCGACTACTATGCACAGGAAGTGGGTTACCAAAACAAGCTGGATAAAATGGACAATGCCGAAGGCCTTACCCAACCTGTTAGCGCCATACAAACGGCCGATGGGGTAGTGGTAACATTTCCGGCCGAGGTAAAAGGCCCCTACACCGGCACCGTGTTGTTCTACCGACCCTCAAACTCGGCCTATGATATTACCGTGCCTGTGGCTGCCAATGCCGATGGTAAAATGGTAGTACCCACCACCCGTTTAAAACGCGGCAACTACAACCTGCTGGTAGACTGGGAAGCCGCCGGCAAAAAGTACTTCAGCAAACTATCCATTTTTATACAGTAATAATGCAATTTATAGCCGCATTAACCATTGGCCTTTTGGGTAGCCTGCACTGCATAGGCATGTGCGGCCCCATAGCCCTTGCCCTGCCCGTACCCGAGCATGGTGTAGGCGGCAGGCTGTGGGCTGCGGTATTATACAATCTGGGCAGGGCAACCACCTATGCCTTGCTGGGGTTGGTTTTTGGCGCCATAGGCTATACCATTTCCCTGGCGGGCTTTCAACAACTATTTTCAATAGCATTGGGGGTGTTTATATTGCTTCTGGTATTTGTACCACTACTGGCTGGTAGTTTTACAGGCACGCCCCAATTTTATAGCCGCGCACTTGGCAAGCTACAAGCAGCCATGGCTAAGCAGTTTGCCAAAAAAGGCTTCATTACCCTGTTTGTTATAGGGCTGCTCAACGGACTATTACCCTGCGGCTTTGTATACATAGGCCTTGCCGGGGCCGCCGCCACAGGCAACTGGTATTCAGGTGCGCTATATATGGCCCTGTTTGGCTTAGGCACCCTGCCTGTAATGGCCACGCTGGTGCTGGTAAAAAACAAGGTAAGCCTATCACTCCGCCGAAGCCTGGGCAAACTAGTACCTTACGCTATGGTGCTTATTGGTATGCTGTTTATTTTACGGGGCATGAATTTGGGCATACCCTACGTTAGCCCCCTAATGCACAACAACCACCCCGTAAGCCAATGCAGCACGCTCGACAACCATAAGGTTATAGAGTGCCATTAATAATATAGCTCCGTCTGTTTAAAACCTAACCCCTAAACCAATAAGCAGGTTGTGGGTGCCGGCCACCATGGTAGATGGGGCGGTAAGGTCTGAGTTGTATATGTAGTAGTCTTGCTTGCGGTAGCCATACACGTAGGTAAAGTCGGCAAAGAAACCATCTTTACGGTAGCCAATACCCACCGATGCATTGTAGCCTATGCGGGCGGCATACTCACTTTTAAACGGGTTGCCCAAATAAGCAAAACCGGCACGGCCTGCAACACGGTCGCTAAGCCTAAGCTCTCCACCAACACGAATGTTGCTAGCGGTAGCATATTTGTTTTTTATAGCTTGGTTTTCTGTTGTAAAATCGTAGGTACTAGATGTTAGCTTATTCATACCATACGGTACAACCTCATACTCTACAGAAAGTAGCCCCTTTTTTTCAAAAACAACAGCCATACTGGCAATAGCGCGCAAGGGTGTTATCTGGTTAAAGGTAAACTGCCCCAATGGCGATTGTATGGTGCCAAAGGCTGCAGGGTTGCCATTAAAGGTAAAGCGCGTACGCATGCTGCTTTCAAAGTTTTGCGTTATGCGTAAAAACGATGGGGTATGGAAAGCAAGCCCAAAGCGCCACATATCATTAACCTTATAAATAAAACCTAGCTTTAGGTTGATGCCCGAGCCTTTAACTACATTGGTTTGCTCAAAGCGCAGCGAATCAAACGTAAAACCCTCTACAGGAGATAATGTGTCAGACTGGTTACTTTCAGTATACACCGATTGGTTTGTATAGCGAATGCGTGGTATACCAATAGTGCCGCCAAAATACCATTTATGGTTATAGTTGGCCCCGTACGAGAATACAATCTCATTTATAGAGCCTTTGTTTTCTGACTGCAGGCGTTGCAGCGTACCGCCATTTTTTACATAGCTTACATAGTTGTTTAAGCTGCCTGCGGTATCGGTAACGTAGGTATTATATGCCAGGCCTTCGGCAAATGGGTTTAGCTGGTCGGGTGTAAAGCCTTGCGAGTTTGCCGCAAACGCATCGGCAATGCTGCTTTGGCTATTGGTACCTTGTACTACATAATTTTGGTGAAAGCTGGCCAGCCTGTTTACCCCGAAAGCAAATGATGATGACATCCAGCCTTTAATTTTTTTACGCTCGCGGGTACTCAGTTTTTTGCCTTTTAGCTGGCTCTCTAAGGCATTGTTAACTGATGTAAAAACACCACCAATGGTACTAAAATTAAAGTTTAGCTTATTATCGTTTAGGCTGCTGCCGTAAAATTTATTGGTTGTGTTGTCAAAATGAAAATTGGGTGTAAGACTTATCTCTGTACGGCGGTAAAAGCCAATAGATGCAGGGTTAGTGCTTAAGGCGCCAAAGTCGGCACCAAGTGCACCCATGGCACCACCCATAGCCGAAAAGCGTGCGCTGCCAATAGGCGTATAGTAGCTATAGCGCAAGGCATCGTCCTCGTTTTGGGCAAATAAAAACATCGGCAGCATTGCTACTACCGATGTTGCTATATACTTTATGATATTCTTTCTCACCAAAAAATCGTATTAAGTTCAGTACTAAAATAAGGTAACCGTATTTTTTGTTTACCTGGGCGACCTTCCGCCGGGGTTGCCAGCATTGCCGAGGCCACCGCCATTGTTTCCACCGCCGTTTCCGTTACCACTTCCGCTACCCATGTTGCCACGGTTTCCGCCCGATGGGGCACTGTTAAAACCACCGCCGCTGTTATGGTTGTTGTTTTGCGGTGCTGAGTTTTGAGGGCGGTTTATGTTCTCAGAACGTGGCCTGGTCTCATTACGCTGTGGAGCAGTTTGCGGCCTTTGCTGCGGTGCGCTGTTGTAATTGTTGTTATCGCGTGGACGTTCGTTATTATAATTAGGCTTTGACTGCTGTGGGCGTTCATTATAACTTGGCTGCGACTGTTGCGGACGTTCGTTATAGCTAGGTTTTACCGGCTCAACATTACTTGGACGCTCATTATTATAGTTAGGTTTTACGGGCTCTACGTTACGTGGGCGCTCATAATCCTGGTAAACAGGTTGTTGAGTTGGCTTGCTATCAATAGTAGGGTTTACCTGCTGTTTGCCCTGGTTGGGGTTTACAGTTCCCAGGTTGCCTTTGTTACCTGCGGGTGCAGCCTCGTTATAATCAAATACCTGTATAGGTTTACCAGTAATGGTTGGTTTACTTTCGGCAGGGTTTTTACCGTTGTTAGGCTTGGCCACATTTACGGGAGTATTTTTCTCGCCCAGGTTTGCAGGTGCGTTAACATCAGATACATTACCTTTTACAGGGGCATTGGTGTTAGCATTGCCTTTGCTGCCGGGTGTTGCGGGGTTAAAATTCATAGGTTTGGCACTTGTAGCATTGGTAGGGCTTGGTGCGCCTATGCCTGGGGTAAATTTAAGTACCTCGCCATCGTTATTCATGGCAGTTTGTACCTGCTCGCCAAAGCTGTTAAACTTGCCCGATGAGCTGGTTTGTTTGTATGGCCCATAATAGGTGTAGCTATTATTATCGTACCCATTGAAGTAGTAATTGTTAGCAAAGCCATCGTTATACCCATTGTAGTAGCCATTATAATAGCCGTTGTTGTAGCCATTGTAATAACCATTGTTGTAGCCCCAGCCACCGTAGCCCCAACCCGGGTTGCCATAGCCCCAGCCGCATGCATAAGGGTTGTAAGGCATCCAGGGGCTGCTGTATCCCCAGCTATTCCAGCCGAAGTTGTTGTAGCCCCAATACGGGTTGTTTCCCCAAGGGTTATAGCCCCATGGGTTGCCAAAACCCCAGTAGTTGTAGCTGTTTGGCCAAAAGCTGTAAGTAGTGTATACACTGGTACCAAAGCTGTATGGGTTGTAGTTGTACCAATAGGTATTAGTAAAGTAAGGGTCGTAATAACCCATGCCATAGCTTGGATAATAGAAACGGCGGATGCGTGAGGCGTACTGATAATCATAATAATCATCCATTACCTGCTGGCCGTTTTGATAGTTTGGCGTAGCGGCAGCGCTGTTGCTATTACGGTTGCTTGGTGCGTAAGAACCACTGTCTGATTGTTGGTACAAAACAGGCGGGGTGTAGTTGCGTAAGTCTTTAGACGAGAAATAGATATCATCGTCGTAATACTGTTTGGTGCTTAGGCGGCTGCTGCACGATGCTAAAAGGCCGGCAGCTGCAACTAATGCTATTACTTTTGCAGTTTTCATGGCTGAAAAAGATATGTTTAAATTCGTTCTCATGGCTCGTATATATTAAACGGATACTACGGTTAAAGGTTTAAAGGCCTGTTATAGTATAACATTTTCAAATTGCGTGCCATACTTGCAATATAGGGTATTAATTTGTGTTTAAGGAGGCAAAGTACATCATGATTTGGCCTGATGTGATGGGTTTTTCTAAATAACCCAATACAATATGGTTGCTAGCGGCGCGTTCATAGTCGTCTGCATTTATCGAAGATGACACAATGTATATCTTAAGTAAATCAAGAATTTGCTGAGGAAACTGTTCAATTTTTTCAAGCACATCCCAACCTGATAGTGTAGGCATATTAATGTCTAACAGAACTATAACCGGGTTTTTTAGGGTTTTTAAAAACAACAGCGCTTTTTCAGGATTAGTAAACACTGTAAATTCAGTTAACTGTATATACCGTTTGATAATATTTTTTGCCAACATATTAGACACGTCATCATCGTCTATCAACACAAAATGTACTGGTTGGCTTTGTAAGTCTGTTCCCATCAATTTTTTAAACGCAGGGTAAAAGTAGTGCCATTATTTAATTTGCTGCTAATATTTATTGTTCTGCCTAAAGAAAATGTTTGGCTTTTTTATCATACAAAGCCCCATAGCTTTGCCTCTGTGTGGATACGTTTTTATAACCTAAAAACATGTTGCCATACTTTTCCATGTTTATCACCGTTCCGTTATCTGCAAATGCCAATTGGGTAAAGCCATTGCCGGATGCGCCTTTTTTTGCAACAGTTTACACATATGCATTGCGGCACTTTATGCTATTTGTTATAAGAGTATAAAAATGCTGTATAAGTAGGTTTATATTTTATTGATAATGCACAATACTTACCCGAAAAATAAATACCGGCGTTAACTATTTAAGAGGTGAAGTGTTAAAACAGCTACCTGGTATACCATAAATATATATTTTTATACCCCATGGTTAAAAAAGAGATAAAATCAGCAACGGAGTTAATTAAGGATATGCTACGCGATAAAAGTAGCATGAAACAGGATGTAGTGCAGAACACAGACAATGCGCTAAATAGCTTTAAGCAGCAAGCCGTTGCTATTGCTGCACAATTGCAGGCAGATGTATCTGGAACAGATAAAAGACTAAAGATTGAGCAAACAGATAAAGGCGCGCTGACTTTTCATTTACGTTTTGCTGGCGATACGCTCATATTTTACCGCCATACTAATATATTTCAGTTTGAGAAAAGCCACGCGTTATGGAAAACGGGGTATTTTCATGAAGATGAGCAACGATCGTACTGCGGTATTATCAACATCTTTAACTTTTTAACAGATTCGTTATTGTATAACAGGTTGGGCGACAAAGGGTATCTGGTAGCCCGTGTATTTATTAATAAGGATGGGCACTACTTTGTAGAGGGGAAACGCCAGCTTAGTTTTTTATATAATGATTTTGGCAACCAGGTGTTTGATGATAATGCTGCACATTCTATTATAGAGAGTGCCATGCTCTACTCTTTAGATTTTGACCTGTACACACCGCCATACGATAGTATTAAAGAGGTTGGTGTATCTGATATTTTGGAGCAGATGGCTAACATGAATATATCTACTGCCAAGCGCCTTGGGTTCCGTTTTCAACGTGATGATGAGACCTTAATGTAATTTTTTTTGCTAATTTCTTGGCAGAAATAAAAAAATATGTAATTTTGCAACCCCAATCGAGGCAATGGCCCGTTCGTCTATCGGTTAGGACTTCAGATTTTCATTCTGGCAAGAGGGGTTCGATTCCCCTACGGGCTACTTTAAATCACAGAATCCCCTATAAATCAAGCATTTGTAGGGGATTTTTGCTTAACAGGTGGATTTATAGGTGGACTTTTTTAACTTAGTGGTATTCAAAATCACTAGCATATGAAGGCCTCG
>JAIXUZ010000413.1 GCA_027483285.1 Bacteroidota bacterium | reverse complement strand
GCCATCAGTATCTGGTCGAACAATGGCAGGGCAACAGCCTCGGGTATGGGGCCACGCACGTTAGCAATGTAATGGTCAAGGTTGTGCCCCTCTACATATTCCATTACTAAGCATAGCATGTCTTCTGTCTCTACATAATCGTACAAGGTAACTATGTTGGGGTGTTGAAGCCTGGAGAGTGCTGCCGCTTCGTTTTTAAACCGGGCCCTAATCTCGGGGTTATTAGCATACTGCTGCAACAACACCTTGATAGCTGCCTTGCGGCCCAGGCTAATATGCTCGCCCAAATACACATGCCCCATGCCACCCTCGCCAATTAGCGCGGTTAACCTGTAGTTGAGTATTTGTGTGCCTAACATATTGATTTAAAAAACGGGCTAAGATAGGTAATAGTTGGCAGTTGTTGGTTGGTAGTTGTAAGTAATTAAAGAGATAAAAAGATAAAAAACTAAAGAATAAAGTATGCTCTAACTACATACTACGGGCGGCGAAATAACCACCGGCTACGCCAGCCAAACAAGCTACAAAACTGGCAATAGTGTAGATGAAAAACATAGAAGTTTCGCCTTTTTGCAACAGGCTGAAGTTTTCATAACTAAAGGTAGAAAAGGTACTTAAGCCACCGCAAAAGCCTGTGCCAACAAGCAACAGCAGCCATTGCATACCATCGGGCTTTTTGTTAAACGTTGCTATCATCAACCCCAAAATAAACGATGCTAAAATGTTTACTCCAAAGGTTGCATACGGAAACAGCGAGTTGTAACGGCTTACCACAGCCTTACCTATTAAAAAACGCACCACGCTACCCGCCCCTCCACCTACAAATACCAATGCAATTTCTTTCATACCGCAATATAGTTCCTAGTTCTCAGTTGCCGGTTGCCAGCAATAAAAAAATAGCAAGCAGGGAACTGGCAACAGGAAACTACCGTTTAGAAATTTTATTGTTGCTTACAGCGCGTTGGCGGGTACATTTAAAGCGGTCTACATCATCAACGCGGATGGCGGAATGCTTGGTTTTTCGGCCCTGCACACGTTCGCGCCACATGCGCCACGAGGAGGCTTTCATTTCCCTCTTCATCAATGCTTTTACATCATCCTCAGCCAAGCCAAACTGGGCAAGGATGGCATCAAAAGGGGTGCGGTCTTCCCATGCCATTTCAATAACACGGTCAATGTCTTGTTCTGATAGGTGCGCAAATTTATTCACGCCCAACTAACAAGGACAATTACTTTTTGTTCTGAGTTGATTTCTGAATACTGACTACCGACTACTGATTACTAAATCATATATTTACCCCATGGGCGAACGCTTTAAAAAGCTATTACTTGTTACAACCGGGCCGCTACTGGCACTGCTTATGGTGTTGTTTGGCAACCTTACACCGGGCAATATGCAACCTACCTATATGGCGGCTATAACCATTTGGGTAGCCTGGTGGTGGATGACTGAAGCCATAACCATTAGCGTTACCGCTTTGCTCCCATTTATACTGATTCCACTGGCGGGTATTACCGACCCGCAAACCATAGCCCTGCAATACATGGACCAAGCCATATTCCTTTTTCTGGGTGGCTTTTTAATATCTATAGCCATTGAAAAATGGGGCTTGCACAAAAGGCTATCGTTAGGCATATTGGCTAAAATAGGCAGCAGCCGCTCTAAAGTTTTGGCGGGTGTAATGCTGGTAACGTATTTAATATCCATGTGGATATCTAACACAGCAACCGTTTTAATGATGATGCCTGCGGTGCTGGCCATTGTTAAACATTTGCCCAACGAAGAAGATAGTAAAGGCTCGGCAAGGTTTTCTACAGGGCTGATGCTTGCGCTTGCTTATGCTGCTACTATTGGTGGAATGTCTACCCTGGTGGGCACACCCACCAACACTATATTTTACAGCTACTACAACAAAAACATAGAACCCGACGGATTGAACTTTACCAACTGGTTTGTTGTTGGTTTCCCCGTATCAATACTACTGCTGATATCCGTGTTTTTTATTTTACTGCTGATGTTTTCAGGTAGGAAAAAGCACTCCTTAAACAAGCAATTTTTTAAAGACCAATACAACACACTGGGCAAGGCAGTTGCCGAGGAAAAAATGATTGCCATACTGTTTGCCGCTACTGCCCTGCTTTGGTTTACCCGCGCCGATATTGACTTTGGCACGTTTATTTTTCAAGGCTGGGGAGATTTGGTTGGCGGTAACCCGCGTATGCACGACAGTACTGTGTCCGTTATCATGGGCGGGTTGTTATTTCTTTTCCCATCAAAAAGCAATAAAGGTGCTACACTATTAGTAGCCGAAGATTTTAAGAAAGTGCCCTACTCTGTTTTGCTGTTGTTTGGCTCCGGGTTTGCTTTGGCTAAGGGCTTTGAGCTATCTGGCCTTAGCGCTTGGTTGGCAGGTAATTTAGCCAATATAGGCTCGTTACACCCGTTGCTTATTATCTTCTGTATTGTTACCATTGTTTGCATCATTAGCGAGCTTGCATCTAACGTAGCCAGTATACAACTATCGCTGCCCATTTTGGCATCGTTATGTGCCAGCACAGGCCTGCCTGCTATGGAAATAATGTTGCCTGCAACACTCGCCGCATCGTTAGGGTTTATGTTGCCTGTAGCAACAGCGGCTAATACTATTGTTTATGGTAGTGGTTATATTAAATCGCCACAAATGGTGCGCGCCGGTTTCTGGGCCGACTTTTTCGGGATACTAATTATTAGTGTTCTGTGCTGGTTGTTATTGTAGTTGTATTCAGTTATTCTCTATTTAGCCACGCCTATTAAACCTATTTTAATTTTTTATACAAATTTCATTTATCTATTTTTAAACAAGAATAATTTATAAAATCAACAAATAAATACTATGTTTTTAAAACTTTACGCCATCGCGCTTCCTGTATTTTTTGCCATTGATATGCTTTGGCTTGGGGTAGTAGCCAAAAATTTTTACCGTAGTCAGATTGGCAATATTATGAAGCCTGATGTTAATTGGGTAGCAGCAATTATATTTTACTTGATTTTTGTAGCCGGTTTGGTAGTGTTTGTTATTGAGCCCGCTGTGGAAAAAGGCTCTTGGAAACATGCTCTTCTATTGGGTGCATTTTTTGGTCTGGTTTGCTACGCTACCTACGACCTGACAAATTTGGCGGTAGCCAAAGACTGGCCTGTATTAGTAACTATTGTAGACTTGGCATGGGGTGCGGTATTGGCGGCATCTGTATCAACTATAACATATTTTATTGCCACCAAAATCGGAGTATAAATTATTTTTTAATATTACAGCGTTTTCCCGAAGGTTCGGGAGGTGTTATAACGCAACAGTACCTGCTAATAATTATATTGAAATTTACTATTATATTAGCAGGAGATGGATTTTGCATTAATTGAGGAATTTAAATTAATTTTTTAAAAAAAAGTGGGTACCTTCTACTATGTTGATAGAAAAAGAATACGACTAATAAAACTATAAAAAAGCTTATGCTAAAAGCACTTTTTACTATACTAATATTTTGTCCTATAATTTTGCTTTCGCAAAATTTGACTTCAAATACTAATATTAATATTACCAAAAGTTGGCCACAACAACCCAATGGATATACCTATCCCTTGAACATTTTTGTCCCACCGGGCCCTGCACCGCAGGGTGGCTTTCCGGTATGCATTTTACTTCACGGAAATGGTGGCAATGGGCCAGGAATGATTAATCAATTTATTAGCACATTACAATGCCATATTCTTGTTGCACCAACCGCGTATGAAAATAGTTGGAATATTTGCGCTGAAGAAAGCGATGCCCCTGATATTGAAATGATAAATGATCTTGCGAATAATTTGCAGGGATACGATAATGTTAACCAAAATAAAATACGAATTTTAGGTTCATCAAATGGATCGGGTTTAGCCAATAGGGTTTTTATAGAAAATAATAATCCGGGTATTGATATAATATGTGCTATTGTTTCGCACCTAAATGAAGCACAATACCATTCGTCAAACTTTTATCAGCCAGGAGGGTTAACTAACCCCGATAGTTCTTTTTGCGGCTATAATAGTGTAACAACCCCCTTAACTACAAGAAAGTATTTAAGTATAAGCAATGAAAACGATAACTTGATTCCATACACAGGAGGCCTTTCTGATGTAGGCGTAAGTTTTTTACCCGCTGAAACTGCAGCATATACTATAGCTAAGCATAATGGATATACTGGTAGTATATTAACTTCTGGAATAACAATGGGCAACCCTACAATTACTGAGTTCTCGTATTTATCAGGAAATGTTGTACTAATTAAAGGCAATGCAATGCATTCAATAAATAATAGCCAAAAAGAATATATAAAAGAGTATTTTTCAGATTGTGCACTAGCATTGCAGATAGATGAAAATACTTTATCTGGAATTAAAATTTACCCAAATCCAACAGGCAGTTCTATTAATATTAAATTAGATATAGCATTATTAGGTTGTTCATATTCTTTATACGATAGCGTGGGAAGAGTATTATTTACAGAAAAAATTACCTCAGAAAATGTATTAATAGAATTAACTAACCTATCACAAGGAATCTATTTTATTAAGCTAAAAAACAAAGCTTTTAAAATAGTGAAGCAATAAAATGGCCTAATAACGATAAATTAAAAAAACAGTTGATTGGCAATATTAAAACGTTGTGAATACTGCACACGGGTTTCTAGGCAAACTTTTGGGGTTATTGATTATTAATGCACTATTTTGGATAATATTGTAAGTAATTATCTGAATTTTACAAGTTGCCCAATGTTAGCAAAAACAATAAAAAGATATGGAGAATGAGTTAATCAGTAAATCAATACCTGTTGTAATGCTCCTAATCTTGGGGATTGCAGAGGCTATTGGCGGACTATATTTTAATGATAGGAGAACCAAAAATGATTGGACAATTGAACTGGTTAGCCTATTTACTTTGCCAACAATTGTGCAACCTGCAATTTTTATTCTAACTATTTGGATTGGCAAAAACTGGCTACCACAATACGAAGATTACTTTGTAAATTCGGCAATAGGCTGGCAGATTTTGGCTTTTTTAGTGTTGGATGATATGACACAGTACTGGTGGCACAGGCTTTCGCATTCTAACCGAATGATGTGGAAATTGCACAGGCCGCACCATGTTGTAGAAGAAATGGGGGTACTTGTAACTTACCGGAATGCTATACTCTATTATGCGTTTATGCCCGGCATTTGGCTTTCGGCCTGCTTGATTTTTTTAGGGATGGGGTATGTTTACCTGTTTTATTTACCAATAAAGTTAGGCGTAATTTTACTTGCGCACAGTGAAACCAAGTGGGACAGATTCCTCTATACAAACAAATACTTAAGCCCCATTGCCTGGGTAGTTGAAAGAGTAATTTCTACCCCGTCTACCCATTTTGCCCACCATGGGCTTACTGCCGAAGATGGAGTTTCTCACCCCAACGGAAATTATGGCAACTTACTTTTTATTTGGGATATGATTTTTGGGACGGCTAAGATTACAAGAAAATATCCCACAAAATTTGGTGCATGGAATCAAATAAAGGAGCCATGGTATGTTCAATTATTATTCCCACTAATTCGCTCTAAAAGGCCTGAAAGCGAACTGCATTCTATAAGAACAAAAAACGACTACGACCCCTCTGTTGACTTTAAGGAGTTTGATAGTTAAATGATATCATTGTAGCAATCTGCCAGCATCGGTTTGATAAAGGAGATTGCTTCATGCTTTGCATGAAGCATTTGATAACCTTATTTTTCAGAATTTTTTTTACGGTTTTTTATTAGCACGTACACTGAGCCCACAAAAGTTACCAGATAGACAACCGCTAATGCCGGTTTCTCAATTGTAAAAGCTTTAAAATCGATTAGTTTAAATAATGCTACTCCAACAATAATTGCAACTATTGTAAGTGTAAATACCGGCGCTTTATTATTTCCCATATAATTAATGTTATTTATCAACCTCCTGCCAATTCTGTTAGCTCTAACCAACGCAGGCCTTTGGTATCAAGGGCATCAATAACCTCGCCAATACGGGCAGAAGTTTTCATTATCTCGGCATGGTCGGTAATGGTCATCATTTTGGCTTCCAATTCTACCTTTTCTTTTTCCAAAGCAGGTATCTCTTTATCCAGTTGCTCCAGTTCGTACTTATCTTTAAACGACAGCTTTACCTTAGGCTTTTCTAAACCTGCTTGTGCGGCTTTCTTCGCAGCATTGGCTGCCTCGTTAGCCAGGCGGCGTTGTTCTTTTTCGCGCTCAGCTAAATCGTTGCGGTAGTCGGTGTAGTTGCCGTTAAAGTCGCGGATAACACCATCACCTTCAAATATAAACAGGTGGTCGGCCACACGGTCCATAAAGTACCTATCATGCGATACTATGATAATCACCCCGGGAAACTCACTTAAAAAGTCTTCCAACACATTCAGGGTAATAATATCCAAATCGTTGGTAGGCTCATCCAGTATAAGCAGGTTAGGGTTTTTAATAAGGATGGTAAGCAGGTATAAACGGCGTTTTTCTCCACCGCTAAGTTTGCTTACCTGTGTATAATGCTGCTCGTTAGGAAACAGGAAACGGTTTAGTAATTGCGATGCTGATAGCTTAGAACCATCGGCCATAGGTATAACGTCGGCAATGTCTTTCACCACCTCTATCATGCGTTTATCCTCTTTAAATACCATGCCCTTTTGCGAGTAGTAGCCAAGGACGATGGTTTCGCCCAGGTTTACCTTGCCGCTATCGGGATCTTCTAAGCCTGCAATAATATTTAGTAAGGTTGATTTACCGGCACCGTTCTTTCCAACAATACCAAGCCTTTCGCCTTTTCTAAAGGTGTAATCAAAGCCTTTAAGCAATACTAAATCATCATAGTTTTTGTATACTTTTTTAAGTTCGAGAATTTTGCCACCAATGCGGTTCATCTTAACCGATAGTTCCACATTAGCATCGTCTAGTTTTTTGCTGGCATTCTTCGCTACATCATCAAACGCATCAACCCTCGACTTTGACTTTGTAGTGCGCGCCTTAGGCTGGCGTTTAATCCACTCCAGCTCGCGGCTATATAGATTCTTGGCTTTCTCTAAGCTTTTTTGCTCGCTTAGTTCGCGCTCGGCTTTCTTCTCTAAATAGTATGCGTATTTACCTTTGTATTTGTAAATAACACCGTCTTCCAATTCCAGAATCTCGTTACACACCGCATCAAGAAAGTACCTATCGTGGGTAACCATCAGCAGGGTCATGTTTGATGTAGAAAGGTAATCTTCCAGCCATTCAATCATATCAATATCAAGGTGGTTGGTAGGCTCATCCAGAATAAGCAAATCGGGCTCATCAATCAACACGCTGCACATGGCAACGCGCTTTTTCTGTCCGCCCGAAAGGGTGCTTACTTTAACATTCAACCTATCGATACTAAACTTGGCTAATAACGAGCGCAACTTGGCATCAATATCCCAGGCCATCATGGCATCCATCTTGTCTGATGCCATTTGCAGCATCTTCTGGTTTATCTCGTTATCCTCGGCATGTTGGGCCTCAAGTGCATTCTCATATTCACGCACGGCATTAAATATGGGGCTATCAGTAGCTAATAGGGCCTCTATAATTGTTTTCTCAGG
>JAIXUZ010000361.1 GCA_027483285.1 Bacteroidota bacterium | reverse complement strand
TGGTCGTCAACACGAATGTCGCCACCCGATATGTTTACGTTTTCGCGGGCTACGGCACCTTCAATATCGCTAAAGGTAATACCTGCGGCCTGCATCTTGTATAGGTCAACGTTAACCTGTATTTCGCGGTCAAGGCCACCTACAATATCAACGCGGGTAATCTCGGGCATGCCCTCAATTTTGTCTTCCAGATCTTCGGCATATTTCTTAAGCCTGTCTAGTGGAAGGTCGCCAGATATGTTGATGTTCATTATAGGGAATTCAGAAAAGTCGAATTCCTGCACCTGCGGGTCGTTATCTAAGTCCGTAGGCAGGTCGTTCTTGGCTTTGTCAACCGCGTCAGATACCTTGTTTTTACAATCAATTACCTTTTGGTCGGTTTTAAACTCGGCGGTAATAATTGATACGTCCTGAATAGAAGTACTGGTTACTTTTTTAATACCCGATACCGATTTTAATTGCTTTTCAATCGGTTTGGTAATAAGGTTTTCAATATCCTCGGGTGTAGCGCCGGGGTATATGGTAACTACTGATATGGTTGGTACAACAATATCAGGAAACTGCTCTTTAGGGATGGTGTTGAAAACAAACAACCCCGCTAAAGATATAATGATGGTAAGCACATACACACTGGTGCGGTTATTAATCGCCCAGTTGGTTACCAACAACTCTTTTAATCGTTCCATCTGCATGGTAAATGCGTTTTATAAGTTAATGCCGGCCGGGGCCGTGCAGTGTTATTGGTTTAATTAGAAAGAAATAGGTTGGCCATCAACAACATCCTGAAAGCCAAAGGTTATCACTTTTTCGCCTTCTTTCAGCCCTTCGGTAACAATAGTGCGGCCATTGTATTCTACACCAATTTCTACCTTGCGGCGGCTGGCGGTGTATTTATCTTTAGTGCCGGTTACAACCATTAGGTAGTTGCCTGTTGCGGTGTGCTCTATTGCGTTTGATGGCACTACCAATACGTTTGATAATTTTTGGTCAGATATTAATAGGCTTGCCACCATATTTGGTTTTATCATGGCGCCTTTGTTGTTTACCTTAACTTCTACGTTGAAAGAGCGGTTGGCGCCAATTACGCTGCTTACAAAGCTAACAGGGGCGGTAATTTCATAGTTTGCATCAGGAAAACGAACGATAACCGACTGGCCTTTTTTAACTTTAGCTATGTAGTTGTCAGACACCTTTGCAACAACCTTAATGTTGCTTAGGTTTACCACGCGTATACCGGTAAAGCCTGGGCTTGCCATTTCGCCAATTTTAACGTTAATATCATCAACAACACCATTTATGGGCGATTTGATAACCGTTAAATCTATTTGCGATTGAAGGGTTTTCAATTGTTTTTCTAAGCTTTCTTTTTGTGTTTTAGCACTCAGGAACTGAATTTCGCTACCAATTTTTTGGTCCCATAGGCGCTTTTGTTTGTCGTAAGCAATTGTTGCAAGGTCTAGGTTGGTTTGCAACTGGTCTATCGATTTGTTAATGATATTAGCATCAGTAGTTGCCAGTATTTGGCCTTTACGCACAACATCGCCTTCTTTAACGTTTATGGCGGTAATAATACCCGGTTGGGTAGTATTTACCATCACATTCTCGTCAGAGTCTACCATGCCTTGCACTTCAATAAAGTTGTCAAACTCGGAAGGTTTAATCTCTTCAACTTTTACATTTTTGTTCTTTAAAATGCCTGCGGCAGCTGTGTCCAGCTTGGCAATCTCCGTTTCAATAACCTTTGCTTTGGCTTTCAATTCGTCAATTTTGGCGTTTACCTCGGCCAACTCTTTCCTCTTTTTGTCAAGCTCTGTTTTTGGTGGCGTACATGCTGCAATAAACAATACCAGTGCAACAAGAATTATATTATATTTTTTCATAAAATGTATGGTGTAATGTGTGTGTAGTAGTGCTATTTATTAAAAGTTATTTGTCAGTTTATTAATGGCTATTTTAGCGTTAAACAGGTTTAGTAATGATGATATATAATCGGCCTGTATTTGCAGGTATTGATTTTCTGTAGTAGTAACCTCAAGGCTAGAGCCTACACCTTCCCTGTATTTAATAAGTGCTTTTTCTTTTACTTTTTTAGCCAAATCAAGGTTTTCTTTTTTCAGCTTAAACTGGTCTAGGGCATTGTTGTAATTGGTTGTAGCCTGGTCCGATTGTAGTTTCAATCCTTCTTCAAGCTGCTTTAAACCAATCTCTGTTTTCTTATAATCAAGCTTAGCCGATTTGATGCGTTGTACGGTAGAAAGGCCATCGAATATTGGTATGCGCAGGTTTAAGCCGGCAACAGATACGCCGTAGTATTGAGAGTTACCTGCAAAAATACGGTTATCGTTACTAAAGTTTTGCCACTGGTAGCTTACAAAGCCAGATAGGCTTGGGGTATACGATGCTATAACACGTTTGTAGTTAAGGTCGGCAAGTGCGCTTTGCTTGCGTAAAATAATATAATCAAGGTTACTCTCAGGCTTAAAGCTGTTTGTTAGTGGGCTTTCATTTGGTGTATCGGTTAGCACCTTATCCAGGTTGTCTGTTAAGGTAACAGGTTCGCTTAACTCTATCCCTAATTGAAAGTTTAATAGCTTTTTACCGAGTTCTGCTTGGCGGTCTAAGCTAACCTGCGTTGTTTTAAGGGTAGAAATAATCAGTTTTAGTTGGTCAAGGTCGTTCTCCTCTATCAAGCCTTCTTTAAATATCTTTTCTGTTTGAGAGTAGGTATCGTTAAGCTTGTTAAGACTCTCGCCTAAAATTTTACGGTTTTCTTCTAAAACTAATACCGCATAATAGGTTGTAGCTACATCAGCCTTTATACCCATTATATCTTTCTGGTTAATATCTACCGATATTTCTTTGAACTTTTTGGCGGCCTGTAAACCAATAAAGTAAGTGCCATCTAACAACAGCTGGTTTAGCGATAACCCAATGGTATTGGTTTGTTTTGGCGATATGGTAACTGCCTGGAAAGTACCCGGAGGGCCACCAAAAAACGCGGCAGGGAAAAACGCTACCGGTGGTTTAATGTTGTAGTTGTAGCTAAGAGAGCCGCCAATTTGCGGGGCCCCAATGCCAATCAACTCATTCATTTGGCGTTTGGCTTTTTCTAAATCAATAGATGAGTTTTGCGCCGTGTACGAGTTGGTAACAGCATAGTCCATAGCCTCTTTTAACGTAAAGGCGCGCTTTGGTGCATTTTGCGCCCTTAGGCCCAAAGAGAGCATAAGTAATAGGGTGGTTAGTATTATTAGGCGTTTCATGTATTAAGACTGTTTTATATTGAATATGTTTTTAACTATATAATCGGCACCTGTTTGGTTGCAAATGCCCATAAGGTGGTAGCGTATATATTCCATATACACGTTTGCCAAATCGAACTTTGCCGGGGGGAATACTTTGTCGTCGAACATATTCTCCAGCTTTACAGCAAAAAATTTGGCAATAATTTCGGGGTTTAGGTTTGGGCGGTAGTAACCTTGTTCAATGCCTTTGTTAATGTTATCTATTACCGTTTGTACAATAAAATTTTGCCTGTATTCGGTTTGCAGGCCCCATACCTGCGGGTAGTATTTTTGAATATCAAATATTACAGCCGGTTGTATAGATTTTAAGGTAGTAGCAACATTGACTGCAATTTCAAGCAACTCGTCAATAGCGTTTAGTTGTTGGTCTATAATAGAAGTAACGCTGGCTTTGTCAATAGCAATCTGGCGTTCCATAGATTTCATTACCAAGTCGTTTTTATCTTTAAAATACAGGTAAAGTGTTTTTTTAGATATGCCCAGCTCACGTGCTACATCATCCATTGTAACACTCTTTATACCGTATTTCAGGTACATCTGTCGTACCTGGGCAATTATATTTTCTTCTTTAGTATCCACGGTGCAAATATAGAAACTTTTGGCATGTTGGAAACTATTTTTAGGTAGAAAGTTTCTATAGTGTACATTATTGATGTTAAAACATTGATTTTTAGTCAAATAATTTTTTGTGACCTAGGAAACCTGAAAGGGCTTATTTTGTTCGGAAACCGGTAAAGTTTATATTTAGTATAGCGCTAATTGCTACTGCTAACTACAGTAAATTTCTTTTTAAGCGATAGGAAGAACCGTTCGAAATAACGGTAAGACAGGTGGGAGATAAGCAGGGTAAGTAGTATTGCAACTAAATAAGAGGTGATTAGAAATAGGGTAGAGGATGGGTTGAAATACCAGGCGCATAGTTTTAAAGATAGTACCACCATTATATTGTGGTACATATAAATACCGTACGATATTTTGCCAAGGTAATCTAACACCTTTAACTTACCACTTAATAGCGAGCGGCCGTTTGCTGCTGCGTTTATAATAACAATACCAAACAACAAAGCATATACCTGTTGGTGTATGTAGGGCAATGGATAGCCTGAAAACAATAATATAAGTAGCAAAATAACAGTAATTATTTGTACGTATATATTGTAAATAAGTACTAGTGTTCTTCTATAATTATTAAACAGCATGTAGGCAAATAAACCCCCAATTAACATAGTGTCTATGCGGGTATATTTAAAAAACCAATAAAAGTAGTGGTATATCTCAGCCTTGTAAAATAGGTACGTAAAAACAATGCGTAAAAGCCCGAACAGTATTATTATAAATAATAACGCAGGTAATATCCGTTTAAATATTTTAATAATAAATGGCCATATCAGATAAAATTGTTCTTCTACCGCTACCGACCATGTTTGGTCTATATACGCAACATTGCCATACACTATAAACCCAATATTGGCAAACAACAGAAAGAATAAGGATAGTTGAATTGTATCGCCCGTATTAACCAAGTCCGATGTAGGTATTTGAAAGATAGCAATGTTAGGCAATACAAAAAATCCTAGTATCAATATAAGGTAATATAAGGGCCAGATACGCAATATGCGCCGGGTGTAGAATTTCTTAACCGCCACGGTACCTGTTTGTTCCCTCTCGGCCAGCAGCAGATAAGTTATTAAAAAGCCACTTAACACAAAGAATAAAGTTACCGATACATCGCCAAGGTTTATTAGCTGGTGCATGTAGTAGAACTTAAAACCAAGCAGTTGCTTTTTAAGCTCCATATGGAATATCAGCACCCCCATAGCGGCAATAAAGCGCAGGTTGTTAAGCCCGGGAAAATGAATGCTGTTTGGGTTATCTGCCATGTACAGATTCAAAAGTAGTAATTAGAATGCTTCGGCAACGGTAAAGTAGTAATCACCACCGCCTTTGCGTAAACCATAGTCGAAACGGAAATTTATACGCTCCATACGGTTGGCAGCAAAGCGCAAGCCAGCCCCATAGGTATACTTAAGGCCGTTCATACTCATTTTACCAAACGATGGCGCAACTTCGCCCAACGATGCAAACACGGTAGCCCCAAAACGCCACCAAACGGGGAAACGATATTCAGCCTGGTAGCATATGTGGGCCCTGTCGGTAAACCGGCCCGAATAGTAGCCGCGCATACGCTCGGGCCCACCCATACGCGCCAGGTTGCGGAAAGGTGTGGTGCCTGGGCCATTATACTCAAAGTAAGCCTGAAGCGCCAGCACATGCTTGCGGTATACTTTTATATACTTGCGGGTGTCCAGTATCAATTGGTTGTAATTGAATTGACTGCCAAAGGCTTTGCTGTAAAAAATAGAGGTAAACTGCGCATACC
>JAIXUZ010000326.1 GCA_027483285.1 Bacteroidota bacterium | reverse complement strand
TTGAAGAAATGGCCGCCTGGAACCCCAACGGCTACCTAATATCTAACGGCCCCGGCGACCCTGCCACCCTTACCGGTGTAGTTGCCGAGGTTAAAAAAGCTGTTGATGCCAATGTGCCTCTGTTTGGCATTTGCCTTGGCCACCAAATACTGGCCCAAAGCGCAGGCTTAAACACCTACAAAATGCACAGCGGCCATCGTGGTATTAACCACCCGGTTAAGAATTTAATTACCGGCAAGTGCGAGGTTACCAGCCAAAACCATGGTTTTGCCGTTTCGCCTAAGGATGTAGAAAATGCTACTAATGTTGAGGTTACCCATGTTAATCTGAACGACGATACCATTGAGGGTATCCGCATAAAGGGTAAGAAAGCCTTCTCTGTGCAGTACCACCCCGAGGCTAGTCCCGGTCCACACGATAGCCGCTACCTGTTTGACGATTTTGTGAAGATGTTAGGCTAACTAACTGATAAAGAGATAAAAATAAAGCCCTGCAAAAGCGGGGCTTTTTTATTATATAAAATTATCAGTTTTACTTATCCCCCTTATGCTTTTGGCCATTGAATTTTTTGGCCTTGCGCTTAGATTGTTTCATGCGCTTGCGGGTAGCTTTGTCTTGTATACCCACCAGGGCTTTTTTGGCTTTCTCGTTTTTGCGGTTTTCGTCGGCCACCATTTTGTCCTTTTTCTTCTTCCACTCCTTCTCTTTTTTGGCGTTGGCGTTGGGGGGCAAATCGGGGCTGGTGCTTTGTGCATGGGCCAAAACAGAACAAAACAGTAGTGATATTGTTAATATGGTGCGCATGGTGGCAAATAACATTATTTATGAGTAGCTTTGCAACATTCAGGCCATTATTTATGCCCAGTACTAAGTCAATAATTATAGCTTTAACGCTTTTGGGCAGTATTCTGTTGCCACAGTGCAACGAAAATAACCAAGGGCCTATACCGTATGTGCCGGTAAACGTGTATGTGGCGCTAAACGAGCCCAGCAACGCTAACCTGTTGCCTATTGGGGGCTGGGTGTATGTAAACGGCGGAGCTAAGGGGTTGATAGTTTACCACAGCAGTATTGATGAGTATGTAGCGTATGACCGTAACTGCACCTTTGAGGCCTTTGGCAGCTGTGTTACCCTTAATGTTATAGCGCAAGACCAGGTAGCGGAAGACACGTGCTGCGGATCTAAATTTAGCCTTATAGGTGGCACCGTGGTAAACGGGCCTGCCACTTTGGGCATGGTACAGTACCAAACCGACCTGCAAGGCCAGGTGCTTCATATATACAACTAGTAGTTTCTAAAGAAGATGAAATCTCCGTATTTTAACCAGGACCACGAAATATTTCGCCAAACTGTCCGCCAGTACATTGAAACTGAAGTAAGGCCACAGGCCGCTAAATGGGAAGCCGACGAGCGCATACCGAAAGAGGTGTGGAAACGCATGGGCGACCTTGGCTTTTTGGGCATTAACCACGATGAGGCATACGGTGGCACCAACCAAGACTTTTTTTACAGCGTAATATACCTTGAGGAGATTGCCCGCGCGGGCATGGGTGGCTATGCCGCCGCTATTGGGGTACATCAATACATGAGCACCGCCCACTTGATGAAAGTTGGCAGCGAAGAGCTTAAGCAACGCATTTTACCGGGTGCTATTGACGGCACCAAATGGGGCGCGTTGGGTATTACAGAACCCTTCGCAGGTTCGGACGTGGCGAACATACGCACCACAGCCGTGCGCGATGGCGACCACTACATAATTAACGGCAGCAAAACCTTTATTACTAACGGTGTGTTTTGCGACTTTATTACCGTGGCCTGCAAAACCACTCCTGATGCGGGTGCGGCAGGTATTAGCCTGATTGTGGTAGAGGCGGGAACTCCAGGCTTTACATCATCGCAGCTTAAGAAAATAGGCTGGCATTCGTCTGACACGGGCGAGATTGCTTTTGCTGATGTAAGGGTGCCTGTTGCTAACCTTGTAGGTGAAGAGAACATGGGCTTTTACTATATTATGGATAGCTTTCAGCTCGAGCGCCTGGTAACGGGTATTACCGCTACCGAGGGTGCACAATATGCCCTTGATGCTGCCATGAAATATATGACCGAGCGCGAGGCCTTTGGCCGCAAGCTTAGCAAATTTCAGGTGCTACGTCACCGCCTGGCCGAGTTAGCATCAGAAATTGAGGCTTTACGTCAGCTAAGCCACCATACATCGTGGTTATACAGCCAGGGCGAGTTTGCCGTTAAAGAATGCTCTATGTTGAAATTACTTTCGACTGAGCTGGGCAAAAAAGCTGCCGACGTTTGTTTGCAGTGCTTTGGTGGCTACGGCTTTATGGAAGAGTATGAAATTGCCCGCATGTACCGCGATGCCCGTGTGGGAACAATCGTAGGTGGTACATCGGAGATTATGCTGGAGATTATTGCCAAAATAATGTTTGACCAGGTGCAGTATGATTCAGCTTACAAAAACCCACCGGCCCCTAAAGCCCAAGTGGAAGTCCCTTCCCCTGCCCCACAGCCTGTGGCCCAAACCAACGGCGCCCTTAACGGAACTAGTAATTCAACCAACCTTAATACATCAACTAACACTTTAACAATGAGTACACCAACTACCGCAGCAGAGATTCTCCGCTCGTTACCACAACGCTTAAAAGCCGGTGCAGGCGCTGGCGTTGACATTACTTACCACTTTGACATTGAAGGCCCCGAAGGCGGACAGTTTACTGTGCGTGTTAACGATGGCACTGCTACTGTTGAAGATGGCTTACACGGCGAACCTAAGTGTGTGGTTAAAACCACCGACCAAACCTATGCCGATACCGAGCTTGGCCGCACTAACGCGCAAATGGCCGTTATGATGGGCAAAATTAAAGTTAGCAACATAGGCTCTATGATGAAATTTGTTGAGATGTTCAACAAAATCAGCTAGTTAGCCCTAAATATATTTAAAAGCCCCCATGCGCAAAGCGTATGGGGGCTTTATATTGAACCAAACACTGCCAAGCCTAACTATATAAACCCAACCTAATTGTTGCCTTATAAAGGCAGCCAGGGCCTAAATTCAATGCCTGCTTACTCCCTTATATACCTCTTTACTTAAAAGGCTTTGTCCATATTAGGTATAAAAAAAATCGCCCCGGCAATTAAGCCCGAGGCGATTTGAATTCTAATGTAAGGTTGATAAGAAGGTTTAGTCTTGGCCTAAGAACACTTTTTTGCCTAGCACCTTACCATTGCTAACTACTTGTATAAAGTAGTAGCCCGGTTTGATATCGGCTATATAAAGCTCTTGGCGGCCTTTTAGGGTTGATACCC
>JAIXUZ010000324.1 GCA_027483285.1 Bacteroidota bacterium | reverse complement strand
CAACTTCTCTTCCAATTCCAGTTTGGCCTTCGCTTCGGCTTCTAACTTGGCTTTGGCTTCCCTATCTAAACGGTCTTTCTCTTCCGCTTCTTTCTTCGCTTTCTCCTCCGCTTCTTTTTTCAGTTTCTCTTCCAGTTCCAGTTTGGCCTTCGCTTCGGCTTCCAGCTTTGCTTTGGCTTCCCTGTCCAGACGGTCTTTCTCCTCGGCTTCTTTCTTGGCTTTTTCTTCCGCTTCTTTTTTCAACTTCTCTTCCAATTCCAGTTTGGCTTTAGCTTCGGCTTCTAACTTGGCTTTGGCTTCCCTGTCCAGGCGGTCTTTCTCCTCGGCTTCTTTCTTCGCTTTCTCCTCTGCCTCTAACTTGGCTTTGGCTTCCCTATCTAAACGGTCTTTCTCTTCTGCTTCTTTCTTCGCTTTCTCCTCGGCCTCTAACTTGGCTTTGGCTTCCCTATCCAGGCGGTCTTTCTCCTCGGCTTCTTTCTTGGCTTTCTCCTCCGCTTCTTTTTTCAGTTTCTCTTCTAACTCCTTCTTGGCCTTTTCTTCCGCTTCTTTCTTCAGTTTTTCTTCTAACTCTTTCTTAGCTTTCTCCTCGGCTTCTTTCTTCAGCTTTTCTTCCAGCTCTTTCTTCGCTTTTTCTTCTGCTTCCTTCTTTAACTTATCCTCTGCATCCTTCTTAACCTTGTCTTCATTCTCGGCACGCTTAAGTACAATTTCAGCCTTAATATCCTTAATCTCTGATTTTGATTCCTTCCTAATACCTTCATCAAAATCAAATCCATTAACATCATCAGAGTACTTCACCTTTTCTACCGGGTGAGTAAGGTTCTTATTGAAACCTTCGGCACCTTCAAAAATATTAACGTTCAATTCGTAAGGCACAAAACCCTCTTTAATACGGCCTTTGCTTACGGTGGTATTTATCATTACCCGCTGGGTTACAAAACCGGCCTTAGCAATTATGATTGTATATTCTGATTGAAAATCGAGTGTGATACCAAACTTACCACTTGAAGATGGCGAAACGTCTTTCCCACCCTTTCCATTCTTTTGTATAGTAATGGTAATGCCTTCTGCACTACCTTTGTCGAGGGAAATGATACCACTCACCTCAAGTCCCTCTTCCTGGGCCTTAAGCGTTACAGCAAACAAAAGCAGCGCCGTTGTAAGCGCGTATGTTATAAAGCGTATCAGTGGTTCAAAATACAGTTGGTATAAAACAACCTTTATACCCTAATAAGACAAACAAGTTGCGCAAATGTGTGCAATGTTACTGTTTGGTGTAAGAAACTTAATGAAATTTGTACCCTATGAACACACTGAAAAATATTATTACCTGTAAATGCCCAAACTGTGGTGTATCTTATGTATTTAAGGACCAAAACCCATATAACCTGACAAAATTAGCTGAGATGCACAAACGATGCCCTAATTGCGATAAAAGCTTTGAAAAGGAGCCCGGTTTTTATTTTGGGGCTATGTACGTTAGCTACGCCATAACATCGGGTATTGTTATAGTATTTGCAGCAGTATTTGGCTGGGGCATGCAAATGGAAACCCTGCCATTAATTGGTGTTATTACAGCATTAATATTAGGCACCTTCCCTTTGATATTCCGCTGGTCGAGAATGATTTGGCTAAGTTGGTTTATATAATCAGGGGCTAGGTTCCAGGGGTGGGAACCAGTAAAAAAAAGTCCCGCCGAGGCAGGACTTTTAAATTACTTATCATGATATTCCCCCTAAGCGGGAATGACTATAAAACCTTAATTAACTTTCATTATCTGTTTAGAGGCTACTTTGTTACCTGCTGTTAAGCGGATAAGGTAGTTGCCATTAACCATATTGGCTGTTGCGGCATCAAGGGTAATAGTATTTAAACCTTGTGAGCGATGGCCCATGTTTTGGGCAAATACCTTGCGGCCCATGTTATCGTACACCTCAATACTAACTGGTGTGCTTTTATCAAGGTAAAAACGCAGGTTGGTAGCATCGTTAAAAGGGTTAGGATATGTTTCAAACATTGGGATGTCTTTAGTTGCTTCTTCTGTTCCGGTAGCAACATCAACAGTATATTGCATGTAATACAGCATCATTTCATCCTCTGTAGTTAAGCCAAAGGTTACAAACGGCTGTGTGCAGCAGTTGCGGAATTTAGCTTCCTGTATAAGGCCATCTTTTGCAGGGAAAGTCAATAACGGGTCGTAGTAGATAGTTGGAGGGTGGCTCCAGTTATAGTAGCCAAGGTTAACGCCGCTTTCTTCGTCAATAAACCCTTCGTACACCTGCTGGCCTCTGGTACCATCGGCATTGCGCAGATAAACATCAAAATCGCTGCCGTATTTGTGAGTGTGCGATTTTATTGACCAAAGGTTATAAATCAAGTCGCTACCGTTATCAAAATCAGCACGGGTGTAAGTAAGCTCAGTATTTGTTGCCGGTATTATAAGGCTTGTTGGCGGATATATTACAATATCAGAAAACATCTCTTTTTGAGCGGTGCCTTTAGGCTGATAGTAGATATTCAAATACATTTCGGCACCTAAAATACTATCGGTGTTGTAGTTGTT
>JAIXUZ010000206.1 GCA_027483285.1 Bacteroidota bacterium | reverse complement strand
GTTTGCAGGATAACAACGTTGGGATATTTCATTAGCAGATTGATAAAAGAAGGCTGCTTGGAGTAGTTGATGTAGGCTTCATCAATCACCACAATACCATCAAAATGCTGTACCAAAGCTTCTACTTCGGTAGCGTTAATGGCATTGCCCGTAGGGTTGTTCGGCGAACAGATGAACAGCATCTTTGTATTGCTATCAGCGGCTTCCAGAATAGCTTCACCGTTTAGTTGATAGTCGGCGGTAAGGTTTACTTTGCGGACTTCCACATCATTAATATTGGCGCTAACCTCGTACATGCCGTAGGTTGGTGGGCAGATAATTACATTGTCTTTACCCGGCTCGCAAAATATGCGGAATAGCACGTCAATAGCCTCGTCGCTGCCTTTGCCAATAAACATATTGCCTGCGGGGACGCCTTTTATACTGCTGATTTTTTCTTTCAAATCAATCTGCAACGGGTCTGGGTAGCGGTTGTATTTCTCAGCCACCGGCGAGCCATAGCTATTCTCATTGGCATCTAAAAAAACAGTAGCCGTGCCTTTAAACTCATCGCGGGCCGATGAATAAGGCTTCAACGCTTTTATATTGGGGCGGACTAATTCTTCTATTTCTCTCATTTTTTTAATTGATTTAAGCGGATGGTTACTGCATTTTTGTGGGCGTCTAGGCCTTCGGCAGAAGCCATTATTTCAATAGTTTTGCCTAGTTTTTTTATGCCTTGGGGCGATATCTTTTGCACGGTTATTTTCTTTACGAACGAGTCTAACGACACACCGCCGTATACCTTTGCATAGCCATTGGTTGGCAAGGTGTGGTTGGTGCCACTGGCATAATCGCCGGCGCTTTCAGGTGTGTAATTTCCAACGAAGATAGAGCCTGCATTAATGGTATTCTTTACAAAATAGCTTTCATTTTTTACAGCTAAAATTAAATGCTCGGGGGCATATTGGTTTATAATTGAAACAGCATCCTCCTCTTTTTTTACCAGAATTATTTTAGAGTTTTCTAACGCAATAGCTGCGACTTCTTTTCTTGGTAATTGAGCTAATTGTGTAGTTACTTCTTTCTGTACTTTCTTAATAAAGCCTTCATCAAAAGCAACTAAAACTACCTGCGAATCGGGGCCGTGTTCGGCTTGAGATAATAAATCGGCAGCTACAAAGGCAGGAACAGCCGTATCATCAGCCACTACCATAACTTCTGACGGGCCTGCGGGCATATCAATGGCTACGCCTTCATTCTGCACCAGTTGTTTTGCGGCCGTTACGTAGCGGTTGCCCGGGCCAAATATTTTATTTACAGCTTGAATAGATTCTGTTCCGTATGCCATAGCGGCAATGGCTTGTGCGCCGCCTACTTTATAAATTTCGGTAACGCCACAAAGTGTTGCACAATACAGTATGGCGGGGTTTACCTTGCCTTCTTCATCTGCCGGGGTGCATAACACTACGCGCTTGCAACCTGCAATAGCGGCGGGCGTAGCCAGCATCAACACAGTTGAAAATAGCGGTGCGCTGCCACCGGGAATGTATAAGCCTACGTTCTCTATCGCCCTGCTTTCGCGCCAGCAAACAACCCCTTTGCTGGTTTCTATTTTAACAAGTTTTAGCGCTTGCGCCTTGTGGAATTTTTTGATGTTGGTGTAGGCAACTTTTATAGCGCTTTTTAAGTCTTTATCTACCGCATTTATAGCCTCCACCATTTCATCGTGGCTAATTTTTAAATCAGTCAGTTTTATTTTATCAAACTGATAAGTATAGTTTTTCAGTGCTTTGTCGCCATCTTTTTTTATAGTTGCTAAAATGGCTTTTACCGCATTGTCAACCTTATTGCCTTCGTCTTGTGGACGAGAAAGTATAGCAGCTAGTTTAGCCTGTTTGGGGTATTTAATTACTTGCATATTACAACACCATTTTTTCAATAGGTACAATTAAAATTCCCTGGGCACCGGCGGCCTTAAGGGCATCGATATTCTCCCAAAACTCATGGTCGCCCATTACAGAATGTACCGAGCTCCAGCCACTATCTGCCAAAGGCATAACGGTAGGGCTTTTCATTCCGGGAAGTAGTTTTATTATTTCGTTTAGCTTATCGTTAGGGGCGTTTAGTAATACATACTTGTTGTTGCGGGCCGCTAATACACTGTTTATACGGAAAAGGAATTTATCAAGAATAGCCTGCGTTTCGGCATCGAGATTGGTCCCGGCGATTATTACCGCCTCTGACTGGTACATTACTTCTACCTCTTTTAATCCATTTTTGAACAAGGTTGAGCCTGTGCTTACAATATCGCATATACCATCGGAAAGGCCAATGTTTGGGGCAATTTCTACAGAACCTGAAATTTCGTGAATCTCGGCACTGACGCCTTTATCGGCAAGGTATTTTTGTAATGTGTTTGGGTATGATGTAGCCAGCTTTTTCCCATTGAAATATTCAATACCGTTATAGTCTACATTTTTAGGAACAGCCAGCGAAACCTTGCAGCGGCTAAAGCCTAAGCGGCGAAGAATTTTAACGTTGTGCTCTTTTTCAATTAGCAGGTTCTCCCCTATTATGGCAATATCGGCCACACCATCTTCAATATACTGTGGTATATCGCTATTGCGGAGAAAGAAAATCTCTAGCGGAAAGTTGCGTGCGGTAACCTTTAGTTGGTCGTTGCCGCTGTCGATAGAAATATCACACTCCTTAATCAGCTTAAGCGAATCTTCGTTTAGCCGACCTGATTTTTGAATTGAAATTCTAAGTTTCTTCATATAGGTAAAATAAAAAAGCCCTGACGTTGCGGTCAGGGCTTTGTATTATTTTAGTAGTTGTTATACAATACACCTTTTCCCGCCGCTATGCGCAGAAGTGGTGGTGATGCATATTTAATACTATTGTGTTCATGTTTAGGCTGCAAATATAGCGCAAAAGTTATTCAGTTAAAGATATGGTACAAATTATTTGATGGGCACTAGTGGGATTTACATATTTTAGTACTTTAAAACCTAATGATGGAAGAGCAAACCACGCCCCAAAAGCCCAAAGGCTATATTTTTAAAGACCGGTTTATGTTGCAAATAACTATGCTGGGCGGGCCTATAACCGCTGGCTATATTATTGCCTGTAACTTTAAGGTATTGGGCGATGCAGAAAATGAAAGGCGTACGTGGATATATACGGGAGTGGTTTGTGTAGCTATTATGATTGCACTTTACTTTTTGCGTTATCAGGAAAATTTCCCACCAATTTTAATCCCGATTTTATATGGTGCTATAGCTAATTCTTACATGAAAGCTACGCAACGACAAAAGATAGAAGACTTTATAAAAGCAGGCGGTGAAACACAACCTGTTGGCCATATAATAGTTGCAATTATTGGCGGCTTGGTAAGTTTTGCTGCCGTACTATTCGGTTTTCTTATGATTGTTCTTTAAACTATTCCATCATTTTGTTTACTAAGGCTAAGGCCTGTTGTACGTTTTTGATGTTGGTGATTGACAGGCTTAGCTTGTCGTTAGTCTGTTTCATGGTACCAACGGTGGGGTGCGTTTGGATGTACTGCAAAATCTTAATAAACACAGGGCTTTGGTAGTATGGCGAGTTGGGCTTGCTGATGAAATATGCTATCATTTTGCCACTCTTCATTACCAAACGCTCAAAGCCAGCAGTAACAGCCAAACGGCGCAGCCGGATGGTGTCTAACAATTCTTTTACCGGTTGTGGGTATGGGCCAAAACGGTCGATAAGGCCTTTTTCGAAAAGTAATAATTCCTCTTCGTTTTTGGTATTATCAAGGTCTTTGTAAAGCGAAAGGCGCTCGGTGGTGCTGTTTACGTAATCGTCGGGGATAAGGATTTCCAAGTCGGTATCGATAGCACAATCGTTAAGGAAAGTGATTAACTTGTTGTTCTCTCCCTGCGTTGATGCTTCATCCTGATGGAAGACTTCGTAGAATTCACCTTCTTTTAATTCCTGAATGGCTTCATCGAGGATGCGGGTATAGGTTTCGAAACCGATATCAGAAATGAAACCACTTTGCTCGCCGCCCAAAAGGTTTCCGGCACCGCGTATGTCTAAATCGCGCATGGCGATGTTGAAACCACTACCCAGGTCGGAGAATTCTTCCAGCGCGCGCAGGCGTTTACGTGCTTCATCGGTAAGCTGCATAATAGGCATGGTAAGCAGGTAGCAGAAGGCTTTTTTGTTGCTACGCCCTACCCTCCCCCGCATCTGGTGCAAATCGGACAAGCCGAACATGTGGGCGTTGTTAATTATGATGGTGTTGGCGTTAGGAATATCAAGGCCACTTTCTATAATAGTAGTGGCGACTAATACATCAAACGATCCATCCATAAAGCCCAGCATTATATCTTCCAGTTTATCGCCATCCATTTGGCCATGGCCTATGGCTACTTTGGCTTCGGGTACTAAGCGGGTTATTTTATTGGCAATCTCGTGGATGTTCTCTATCCTGTTGTTGATAAAGAATACCTGGCCACCGCGCGAAAGTTCGTAGCTAACGGCATCGCGGATAAGCTCTTCATTAAACGTATGAATCTCAGTTTGTACAGGATACCTGTTAGGTGGCGGTGTGCGGATAACGGAAAGGTCGCGGGCGCCCATCATTGAGAATTGTAGGGTACGCGGAATAGGCGTTGCCGTTAGGGTAAGCGTATCAACGTTTACCTTCATGGCTTTTAACTTTTCTTTTGC
>JAIXUZ010000263.1 GCA_027483285.1 Bacteroidota bacterium | reverse complement strand
GAATCGGCATCGGCATTTGGCGATGCTACCATGCTGATTGAAAAATACTTCGATTCGGCACGCCATGTGGAGTTCCAGATTTTTGGTGACAACCACGGTAATTACATCCACTTGTTTGAGCGGGAATGCTCGATACAGCGTCGCTACCAGAAGATATTTGAAGAAAGCCCATCGCCGGTATTAACACCCGAGCTACGCGCTGAAATGGCCAAGGCTGCTGTTAATGCTGCCGAAGCAGTTAAATATAATAATGCGGGCACGGTAGAGTTTATTGTTGCGCCCGATGGCAGCTTCTACTTTTTAGAGGTAAACACCCGCCTGCAGGTAGAACACCCCGTTACCGAAATGGTAACCGGCCTTGATTTGGTGAAGCTACAGATTGAGGTTGCTTTTGGTGCGCCACTTTCAGTAAAACAAGAAGATGTTAAACAGTTAGGTCATGCGCTTGAATGCCGCATATATGCTGAAGACCCTGCTAATAATTTCCTTCCTGTATCGGGTAAAATAGGGGTTTGGCAGCCACCATTTGAAGAAGGTGTGCGGGTTGATGGAGGTATACAAAGCGGCAGCGTAATTGATATTTACTACGACCCTATGATTGCCAAGGTAATTACCTGGGGCGAGAACCGCGCACAGTCTATCCAACGGATGCAAAATGCCTTGGGCGATACTGCACTGTTGGGGTTAACAACAAACGTTGATTTCTTAAAGAAGATATTAGCGAACGATGACTTTAAGGCGGGCAATTTTGATACCCACTTTTTAGATAAGAACTTTACCTACGATAATACTATTGCGGCGGAAACGATAGATTTTAGCCTGATAGCTGGCACCCTTGCCGACTGGGCCGCCCGCGAGCAGCAGCGTGAGTTGCTGGCCGAAGTACCATCGGGTTGGAGGAGTAACCCGTATATGGCGCAGTTTGCAGAGTTTGCCGTTGCAGGTGAAAGTTACAAAGTAGAATATACTTATAAGCACGGCAGTTTTAACATACAAATAGGGGAGAGGTTATACGAAGCATCTATGCTGGAAATGGGTGGTGATGAGATTGTATGCCTTATTGGAAACCGCCGATTAAAGTTTGTGCTGTATGGTACCGAAACCGATTTGTTTATCCACAATAAACAACTGGGCGATGTCCGCCTGAAACGCATTGCCCGCTTTGCCGATGGCGAAGACGAAGAAGTAGCAGGTGGTTACAAAGCCCCTATGCCCGGAGAGGTACTGAAAGTACTCGTAGAGCCCGGCCAAAAAGTTAGCAAAGGCGATAAGCTACTGATAATGGTATCTATGAAAATGGAGAACACCATTGAAGCCTTTGAAGACGGCACAGTAGAAGAAATTTACGTAGCCGACAAACAGTTTATAGAAGCGGATACCTTGCTGGTGAAAATGGTTTAAGACTTAAAATGTATAAAGAATGGAAGATGGTGAAATATTTTTTGTCCTTTTGCTTATTGTAGCCAGTGGCTTAGCTGTAAGATATTACACCCAGAAAGCACGGTTACAAAAAGAAAAGGTTGATTTACTCTATCTGCTTGAAAAGCAAAAGGATGAGAATAGAAAACTCAAATCAGAATCACTGCGTTTTCAACTAACACCACACGCGTTTCGTAATACGCTTAGTAGTTTAAAGTATTTTACGACCATGGCTGACAAAGCAGTAAATCATTTGTCAGATGTGCTGGATTATTTGTTGTATGAATCAAAATCTGACGTTGTCACAATCCGTCAGGAACTTATATTTTTAGAGGAGTTTGTTGATTTATATAAAATGCGTATTAATAATATAAATGCCGTTTCTTTTAACCATTCAATTAGCGATACTCACCCATTATTTAATAAAGCTGTTTTGCCCCCGTTAATTACTGCATATTTTATAGAAAACGCTTTTAAACATGGTGATTTAGAGGGCGATAAGACATTGAGTATTAATATTGAAATTGTTGGTAATGAGTTTGTTTACATAGTTAAAAACAGGGTGAATAATAATAAAGAGATAAAAAAGGGTGGAATTGGTCAAAAAAATATTGCAGAGAGGTTGGATATATTATTTAATGGAAAGCATAAACTTAACTACGAACTTAAAGATAACTATTACATTTCTACTCTAAAGCTATATTTATAATATGAAGAAAATTAGAGTTGTTATAGTTGATGATAATGATAAAGATATTAAGTTGCTAGAAGAGCGATTAAAGCCGTTTAAAAATATTGAAGTATTAAGAAGGTATAACAACCCTGAAATGTTTTTAAATGAGGAGCAAGAGTTTGATTATGATGCATTATTGCTTGATGTTGAGATGCCTTCTAAATCTGGGTTAGAGGTTGCTAAACAGGTTTATAAACCCATTGCTTTTATAACAGGTAGGGGAAGTGTTTACCACGATAATTTGGCTGATTTTAAACTAGAGAACAAAAATATTATAGCAACAATCGCTAAGCCAATTAGTGAGCTCCGTGCTAAGCAATTAGTAGATTTATTGGTGCAAAGCTCTAAACCTAAAGAACGTATTATGTTTAATACTGGAGATGGTAAAGTACCCGTGAAGATAGCTCTAATAGAATTAATTAGTAGCCAAGATATAGAACATAATAGAGAATCCCAGGGAGAAGGAAAAATTATTTACAGACGAGATGAAGAACCATTGGCTGTCAATAATTGTACGCTTGAAAATTGTTTGTTGCAATTGCCTGATAATTTTATACAAATAAGTAAGTTTGATATTATCAACACAGATATTATAACCGGTCCTATAAGGCACGATAATATAACAGTTACAATTACTGGTAAGGGGGCAAAAAAAATTACTCAAGAACGAACCATAAACCCTAAAGGGAAGGCAAAACTTAAAGAAGTTATTTAGTTTTCATTGCCAGTAAACGCCGTTTCATCGGCAATTTATATTGTTTCATCGGTAGCTAAAATATACCCTATATTTCTGATATAAGTTTGCTTCATCAAACAACAATTGATGAAAGCGGAAGCATTATTAAAACAGCTACATTCAACAGGTTTTATTCATATACCCTATACTAATCAGCTATCTGCTGATAGTATAAGCTCACTAGTCGGTAAAGTAATTCTTAAAACAGTTATTCAACCAAATGAAAAAAGCCAACGCTTATTAGCAGGTAGCGAATATATAGCACCCCATACGGACCATATAGCGGCAAATTTTATTTTATGGCAATGTAATAGCCAGGCAGCAATTGGGGGCGATAGTATTCTTATTGATGGGTATAGAATACTGAATAATGCTGGCAAAGATACTCTTGATTATTTAAGTGCAGTTCAAGTAAACAGTCACAAGATATTCTATTTTGATAAACCAAGTTATCCTCTTTTTTCTAAAGATAGCCAAGTAATATATTATGCTCCTTTTTTATGCGAAAGGCCAGCAGGAAGTAAGTATTTACAGGCATTGGTGTGGTTTGAAAATCAATTAAGTGTGGCCGATAAAATAGAAATTAAGTTATCAGAAGGCGATTGGCTACTAATAGATAACCATAGAATGTTGCACGGACGAAATTCATTTCCGGCAGATTCTGGAAGAATGTTAACACGCTATTGGATTGCTAAATTATAAACCGAATAATACAAATAAATATGAAAACAAAAACAATGCTGGTAAAACCGGCATCAATTAGGCTTGAAAGAATTTCGTGGCTAATTAATGAGAAAAGGATATTGCCAATTATTGCAGCAATAGACTTGGAAATGGTAAAAATGAAAATGAGTATTCCTGATGAAGGGGAAGGTTGGAGTGTTGAACAATGTGATGATGCGGAAATTGAGTATAAACGTTTTTTACAACTCAACTTATTGCACAAGGGTAAATCAATTGTGCCGACTAATTTAATTGATACAGTTTGGCATTACCACATATTAGATACCAGGGCATATCATGCAGACAGTGAAATTGTATTTGGCGGCTATTTTCACCACTTCCCCTACTTTGGTTTGCGTGGTAATGAGGACAAGAAAAATTTAGAAAACGCATTTGAAGCCACAAAACAACTTTATGAGGTTGCCTTTAACGAGCCTATGCTAAAGAGTAAACACAGTAGTTGCTGGCATGACTGCCAAGGGCGTTGTTGGCATGCATGTTCAAACGATGATGATTATAAATAAAATGCGCGTAAGGTTTGCAGATTTTGTTAAGACAGAGCATTTTCTACTACGCCAGCGGGAAAGAGGTGTTAGTGATAAAGAATTGAGTATTGCTCTGGCTAAAATTGAAAGTTGTGAAGGTAGTCAATTGCTAGTAGTAAGTAGGCTATTAATTAGAAAATGCTCTAATATAAAATGTCAGGAGCTTTTCATAAAAATTGACGGAAAAATTCTTATTACCTGCTTCTACTGTGATTTTCAGGAGTATCTGAACGCTAAAAACAACGAAAATTATTTTTTAATAACACCTTAAATAAAATATGGTTTTCTTAGTCCATTAAAAACTATAGATGCGGATACCGAAAAGCAAACAGAGTAGGCCAAATATAATACTTACTAAGATGTCAAAATCTAAAGGTACAGCCGGATTTCCTAGCACTACAGGCAGACCATCTGGCAAAGGGAGGGATAATAACTAATTGTCCGCCTGTAAAGTAACAAAAGGGGCTAATTTTAAGCCCCTTTTTTATGCTTGCCAGCAAGCAGTTTGTAGAGGCTGATACGTTGCTGGTGAAAATAAGCTAGTAATTTGATTATTACGCCCCCATTTTTTTCAGTGCAACCACATCGGCTTTAACAGATTTTAGTGATGGGTTGTGCTTGCTCTTTAGGTACTCATAAAAAGCAACCTGCGAGCGTATCTTCACTTTTGCCTCGCTTTTGCGGTAGGTATTGCTTTGCAGGCGGTTTATTATGCGTGCCTTAACATTATCCTTCCACTGCAGGTTTACAAAGTCTATAATTTCGTCCTTCAGCTTTTCATCGTAAACGGGGAAAGCCACCTCTATGCGGCGGCTAAGGTTACGCTCCATCCAGTCTCCGCTAGAAAGGTAAATGCGCGGGTCGCCATCGTTGTGGAAAATAAACACCCTCGAGTGTTCCAGGTACCTATCAACAATGCTAATGGCTTTAATATTATCGCTTATACCTTTTACACCGGGTAGCAGGCAGCATATGCCCCGTATAATAAGGCGTACCTCAACCCCATCCTGAGCGGCTTCGTAAAGCTTTTCAATAATTTCGGGGTCTTGTATACTGTTCATTTTTAGGGTTATACAGGCCTTTTTACCTTTAAGGGCATTTTTAATTTCATTATCAATAAACACGTAAAAGTCTTTACGCATATGGTCGGGCGCTACCAGCAAGTGCTTATAATCGCGCATAATGCGGGTGTCGGCCAAAAATTCAAACACATAGCCCAGCTCGGTAGTCAACAATTTGTTGGCGGTAAACATGCCGGTATCGCTGTATATTTTTGATGTTTGCTCGTTAAAGTTACCAGTGCTAAAGTATCCGTAGCGGCGTATTTTTTCGCCCTCTTTACGCTCTACCAATAGTAACTTAGAGTGCACCTTAAGCAACGGGAAACTGTATAATACCTTAACGCCCGCATTTTCAAGCTCGCGGGCATACACAAGGTTGTTTTCTTCGTCAAAACGGGCTTTAAGCTCCATAAAAGCAGTAACCTGCTTTTTGTTTTGGGCCGCCTGTATAAGTGCCGAAATAATTTTAGAATTATTGGCAACGCGGTACAGGGTAATTTTTATGCTTTTAACGGCAGGGTCGCTGGCGGCCTCGTTTATAAAATTGGTAAGGTAGTTTACACTTTGGTACGGGTAGTGTACAAAGTAATCGCGCTCTTTAAGGGCATCAAAGTAGCTGGTGTAGCTATCCAATTCGCGGTGGGGCAGGGGCGGCAGCGGTTCATCGTATAAGGCTTTATTCTCGTTTACGGGAAAACGGAACATATCCTTATAGTTATGGTAGCGCCCGGCGGGTATTAAATCGTCAGCACTTAAAGTAAACACATGCCTTAGGTGTTTAATAAACTCTTTAGGCATGGTGCGGTCATACATCAAACGGGTAGGGGCACCATGCTCGCGGTTGCCAAGGCTACGTTTAATCTTTTTAAGCAAGCTGCCAGAAAATTCGTCTTCCAGGTAAAGCTCGCCATCGCGCGATAGTTTAACGGCATAGGTTTCTATCAGCTCATACTCCTCAAAAAAATGGTTTATATATAGCTTTAAGATATCACCTACATATATATAGTATTTTTTCTTACCCCGGGTTGGCAGTTCAATATATGGGGGTAGGCTGCCGGTAGGTATTTGTACAATGGCATGTTCCCATACGCGTGGTTTATCTTTGTTGCTTTTTTTATCAAGGTCGCAAATGCGTATGGCCAGGTAGGGGGCATTATCTTCTACAAACTCGTGGCTTTTTTTGCGGTTAATAAAAACCGGCTTTACAATGGGTATAATTTTGCTAAGAAAGTATTCGCGACAAAAGGCCTCTTGCTGCTTGGTAAGCTCTACTTCGTTAATAAGGTAAACATTGTTTTGCTGTAGTTCAGGTAAAATTTGCTTTTTGAATATCTCGCTTAGCTCTGCATGGTGCTTTAAAACGGTTTTTTTAATTTCTTTAAGCACAAAAGATGGTTCTTCAACCAGCTCTTTTTTAGTTTTTTTAGCAAGAAGCTCCAGGTTTTTCCATGCGGCAACACGTATTCGGTAAAACTCATCAAGGTTTGATGAGTAGATGGCAAAAAACTTAATACGCTCGTATAGTGGTACACGTGGGTCTTTAGCCTCTTGTAGCACACGGTAGTTAAAGGATAACCAGCTAAGGTCGCGGTTAAAATATCGTTTTTGCTTGTGTGGCGTCATATACTATAATAAGCTGCAAAGTTAACTTAATGTTAAGCTAAGTTTATGTTAAATTTAATGAACAGGCTAAAATTTAACATTGGTTATAATAATAACGGTGGTTTATTATTTGGTTTTAAGGGCTTTTTTTTGTGCCTTCATCTCATCGGCAATGCCCTTGGGGAAATAAAAAAACGCTAAAGTGCCACAGCCGTCAGCTACTTCTTTCCAGCTATCAACGTTTAACTTAATACCCGCTGCACCGCAGGTAGGAAAATGCAAAAAGCGCTGGTTGCTAAGTTCTTCAGTAACCACAGTTATAGAAGTATCGTGCCCAAATAGCATGATGCTATCGTATTTGTCATCCATTTCACGGATAACCTCCATCAACTCTATATTGTTTGAATTGTATATTTTAGGGATACTGAGGATGTTTTTTTGCGGAACACCAAATTTATCGGCAAAAATTAGTGCAGTGCCAATGGCCCTTGTTGCAGGGCTGGAAACTAAGAGTTGTGGTTTAATACCCTTATTAATAAGGTATTGGGCCATTTTGGGAGCGGCCGAGCGACCGCGGTCGTTAAGGGGCCTTTCAAAGTCGGTTATATTGGGGTTGTCCCAACTTGATTTAGCGTGACGTATAAGGTACAGGGTTTTCATTGGGTATAAAACGTGCCTATATGTATTAGTATTGGATAGATGTAAAAGTACCAATATGGTTTACATGCATGGTAGGTGTTAAAAAATATTTTTTAAAGAAGCTAATTTGATTGGCATTGCAGGTTGTGGCATTAATAATAACCGATAGTGGGTAAAAAAAAGTTAAGTTTTTCTTCTTGATTGCATAATAATAATATATTTGCTAATTGAAATTCATCTATTTTTAGTTTGGAACTAACCAATTAAAGCGTAATTTTTATGAATCACACAGCTTCCCAATCTTTTAAAAAGCTGCTCCTGATGTCGCTTGTTGTGTTTGCCGGTCATGCGTTTGGCCAAGCAACACAAGGAACTCAGGCCGATGGCAAACAAAATGCCCAGCAGCAACTTTCTCCTACTAAGGAGGGTGCCGGTATTATCGTCGACAAAAAAGACGCTAAGCCAAATCTTTCGGTTAATCCTACCAGCACTGCCGCCAGCGGTAACGCTAAGCGCGATGCTGCTGCAGCTAAGCCAGCCCCTGTTACAAACCCAGGTAAACCAGCTGCAACAGTAAGTAGCAAGCCTGCTAGGCCTGTAACAGCTGCGCCTATTAGCCAGCTTGAACAGGTTAACCGTGATATTGCTGATATTGAAGCAAAGCTTAAGAAAGATGGCATTTCTGCTACTACCAAATCAGCCCTGGAAAATAGGTTGGTTGACTTGAAAAAAGAGCAAAAAAGACTTTCTGTTCCAGAGAAAAAATAAGGCACTTACTAATCATATATCAAACTATGAAAAACATATATTTAAAAAGAATAACAACACTATGTTTGGCTTTAATGGCTATTTGGTCGTTAAATGCACAAACGGTTGTTTATTCACAAGATTTTGAAGGTGCTGCCCCATGGGGTATGACCACAGTTGATAATTTTGGAGACGGAAACCTTTGGGATAGCAATACCTCGGGTTTATTTGTTAATGGTCTTTATGTTGATAACTATACTGGTGGTACAGGAAATGCTGCAATGGCAACTTCTGATGCTTCTTGCAATAATACCTTTTGGGATGCGGATTTACTTTCTCCGGCCATTAGCCTTGCAGGAGCTACAAGTGCAAGTGTATCGTTTAAAAGTAACTTCCAGGATTATTTTGGTGCCGGCGACGCTGAATTTGCTGTTAGTACCGATGGCGTTAACTGGACAGTACTTTACGCACAAACAAACGACGCCCCTGCCAGTGGAGCTGGTGTTGTGGGTAATTTAACTTTAACGTATGACCTTACCCCATACGTAGGTGGTAATGTTTTTTTACGTTGGAATTACCTTGAATTAACAGATGGCTGTGCTTGGTACTGGCAAATTGACGATGTTGTTGTTACTACAGGCACCGGTGGCGGTGGTGGTGGTTCAAACACTATCGATTTTCCTTCAGCTTGTGGCCTAAACATTGTTATACCAGATGGTGCGTGCCCAACTAATGCTATTGCCTCTACAACAGTTTCTGGTTTAGCACCTTTAACAGGTACTACTACCTTACTTTCTGCTGAAATAATTATTACCCATGGTTGGGACGAAGACCTTGATGTTTTCTTAGAATCGCCTACAGGCACTATAGTTGAATTAACAACTGACAATGGTGGAAATGGTGATAACTATGGTGTTAACGATGGCTTGTGTACACAAACCACTCGCTTTATAATGTCTGCTTCTACCCCGGTTACTGCCGGTGTAGCTCCTTTTAATGGCGATTACTTGCCTGAAGGCGACCTAAACAACTTTAACAACGGACAGGACCCTAACGGTGTTTGGAATTTGCGCGCTTGTGATGATGACGCAATTATTACAGGTAACATACGTTACTTTAACGTTACTTTTAATATTCCTCCTCCTCCTCCTCCTTACTGTATTCCAACGGTTACTACTCCAGATGAGTACATTTCTGGTTTTACCTTAGGCACCATCAATAACCCTGTTGATAATGGTTATGGCGCTAACGGATACCAGGATTGGACCAGCTTAAGCACCGATGTGCAGGCAGGTGTTCCAACAGCTTACACAGCATTTGTTGGTCCTCCTAATTACACTGGCGATGTTATTGATGTATGGGTTGACTTAAACAACGATAACGACTTTACTGATTTAGGTGAGTTAGTTTCTACTACAGTAGCGGTAGATGTTGTTGCCGATTTAGCTAATGGTTCTATTACTTTACCTGTAAACACTACTTTAGGTACCAAGCGTTTACGTGTTGCTGTTCGTTACAATTCTACTTTTGGTGGTGACCCAGCTCCAAACCCTTGCGGACCTTATATCTACGGTGAGTTTGAAGATTATACAATTAATGTAACTGCAGCTCCATCATGTTTAGCTCCTAACCCTGTATTTTCAACTTTTGTTGGTACATCTCAAGCTCAACTTAACTGGACATTAGTTTCAGGTGCTCAATCTTACGATGTACAATACCGTGCGGTTGGCGACCCTAACTGGATTACAGTTGGTAACTTTGCAGACCCAACATCAAGCACTATATTAAACGGTTTAGCTTCTCAAACCGCTTACGAGTTCCAGGTTCAAACCCGTTGTTCATTAACTGATACCAGCGGCTTTAGCTTAGTAGGTTTATTCTCTACAGGTTGTTTTGATGTTCCACAAGGTGCCGTTGCTGAAAACGAAATTAACGGTGGCGACGCTAACGGTGGCTGTAACTCAACTCCTGAGGCTTACGAACCAATTACTCCGGGTGTTCCTGTATCAGGTACCGGTTGGTCTAACACTTTGCGCGATACCGATTGGTATACCTTTACTGTAGGTTCAGCATCAACAGTAACTGTTACCTTAAACAGCGATTTCCCAGCCCAATTAGGCGTTCTTGATATTAGCGCTGGTTGTAATAACCTGGTTTTTGTTGATAACCAAACAAGCCCATTTGGCGCAACTTGTAATACTACAGTTTCTACTGTAAACGTATGTGCCGGTACTTATATTGTATTTGTTGCCCCTAACGAAGATGGTTTCCCTGTAGGTGGTTTAAACAACTACAATGTATTAGTAGATGTTCAACCAGCTGCTAACGTAAATCCAAATATTAATGCTTGCGGCGCTATTGAACTTACTGTAGGCCAAAGCTGTAATGCACAAGCTTTTGACAACTTAAATACTCTTTACTGCCCAGGTGGTGGTAGCGGAATCTCTCCAAGCTGCTATTTTGATGTAGCTACACAGGATGTATGGTTCTATTTAATTGCACCAGCAAGTGGTAACGTTTCTTTAGACGCTCTTGCCGGTACAATTACTGACGGTGTTATGGCTGCCTACACAGGTGTTGATTGTAACAACTTGGTAGAAGTAGCTTGTAGCGATGATGATGGTCCGGGCTTTTTACCTGCCTTAGACTTAACAGGCTTAACTCCTGGCGATACAATTTGGATTCAATACTTCCAATTTGGTGGCGGTACAGGTACATTTGAATTATGTGCTTACGATTGCGACTTTGTTCCGGGTGTTGGTACTCCAGAAATTGAAGCTTGCTTTGGCACTGATAACGATGGTTGTAACCTGGTATTTAATCAAGGTTTACCTGCTGCATACCAAACCCTATCGTGCAACGAAACTGTTATAGGTACAAGCTACTTTGACGGTAACACCCGCGATACTGACTGGTACGAGTATACTATTACTTCTACTACTTCAGTTAGCTGGACTGTTCAGGCAGACTTCTCTCCACAATTGTTCATTGTGAACGATGATTGTAATAACATTCAATTATTAGCTCAAGCTAACGGTGCACCTTGCGACGTTGTTACAGCTACTGCAATTCTTGGACCTGGTATTTACCACTTCTTTGTTGCACCAGACTTTAACAACGACCTAACAACGTTTGATTGTAGCGGTGGCGATGGTGACTACCAGGCTACTATAAACATATCAATGCCAGACCCATCAATTGGTGCTCCGGCTGATGCTTGTTTAGCTGATGCTCCTTTCAATATTATAGCTGCTAATGCAGGTGGTACATTTACCAGCAACGGTGCAGGTATTACCGACCAATTTAACGGTGTGTTTGATCCATCAGCTGCCGGTGTTGGTACTTGGGAAATTTACTATACTATAAACACTAACGGTTGTACTGTAGCTGATACTATTTCTATCACTATTCAGGACCTACCTTCTGTAGCAACTGCTCCAACAGGTAACGCCGCTCTTTGCTTTAACCCTGCCGATGAGACTTACACTATCGCTTCAATTGCAGGTGCAGACTCTTACAACTGGATTTTAACTCCATCTAATGCTGGTACTGTTACCGGTACTGGTACTTCTGTTGTTGTTAACTTTGACAATACCTTCTCAGGCACTGCATCACTTGTTACTGCTGGTGTTAATGAGTGTGGTACTGGTGCGTTCTCAACTTCATTAGATATTGTTGTTACTCCACTACCAGGCCAGGCAGGTACTCCTGCTGGTCCTAACAGCTTGTGCCAAGGCGCTGTTCCAACCGACTATACATCAGCCGGCGACCCAGCTTCTACTAGCTATACCTGGACAATTGTTACAACTCCGGCCAACGGCGCTACTATTAACGGCACAGGTTCTACCGGTACTGTAACCTGGGATCCTAACTTTGTTGGTACTGCCGATATTACTGTTGAAGGTTCAAACTCTTGCGGTGATGGTATAGTATCTTCAACTTACACAGTAACTATCAACGCTACTACTCCATCATCTATTGATCCTGTTTCTGTTGCTTGTGCCGGTGGCTCAATTCAGTTAACAGCTTCTCCTGCCGGTGGTACTTTCAGCGGTGATGATGTTAGCGCTTCAGGTTTGTTTACCCCATCTAACGGTGTTGGTACTTACACAATCCTTTACACCCCAGCGGGTGGTTGCTCTTCTCCATCTACTTTAACACTTAACGTAGGTGATGTTCCTGCAACTCCATCAGTACCACTAGGTATTTCTAGCCAGTGCCAGGATGGACCAAACACTACTGTATTTGTAGTTCCTGTTGCAGGTGCTACTTCATACACCTGGTCTATTACTCCTGCTGGTGCGTTTGAAACACCTCCTCCAACTTCTGGTACTTCTGTTAACGTTAACTGGGCTTCTAACTTCTTTGGCGATGCTTCTTTTATAGTATCGGCTACCAACGGTTGCGGCACCAGCTTGTTCTCTCAACCTTTAATTATCGTTATCAACCCAAATCCGATTGCACAAATCACTACAAGCGGTCCATACTGCGTATCTGATTCTTGCTTCCAACTTGAGGCTGACATAGATGGTTTCTGGAGCAGCACATGCGCTAACAGCGTAACATCAGACGGTATCTTCTGCCCAAGCGTAGCAGGTGCTTGTACTGTAAACTTAACAGTTGTAGAAAATGGTTGCCAGGGTGTAGCTACTACTTCAGTAAACGTTCAACCAGCAGTTGTTGCTACTATTACAGTTCCGGCTATAATTTGTGAAGACGACGCTCCTGTAACTTTATCTGCAACTCCGGCAGGTGGTTCATGGTCTGGCGATGTTAGCGGTAGCGGTGTGTTTACTCCAACCACTCCCGGTGCTTTTAATGCAACATACACTGTAAACAACGGTGGTGGTTGCTACGGTACTGTGACAGAAGATATTGATGTTAATGGTTTACCAGTTGCATCTTTTAGCTACACTGCACAATGCCAGGCTTTAACTTTCTTCAATGAGTCAGCTTTCAGCAATGGTGCTTCATTCTTCTGGGATTTTGGTGATTCACCAGACCAAACATCATCTGCCGAAAACACTTCTCACGTATACCAAACTACAGGCACTGTTAGCGTTAAGTTAACTGTAACCAATGCTTGTGGTACTTCAGACACTACTGTTAACGTAGTAGTTCAGAAATGTGTAGGTGTTGACGAAAACGTAGTTGACCAATTGAACATATTCCCTAACCCAACCAACGGTTTGGTTAACGTGTTCTTTAACTCAGCAAAAGCACAAGGCTACTCGTTGAATGTTGTTGATGTAACAGGTAAAGTGTTATACACTCAAAACCTAACCAACTTTGTTGGTGCTTACAATAACTCAATCGACTTTAGCCGCTTTGCATCAGGCATGTACATCGTTCGCATAATTGCAGAAGATGGCCGCGCTACGAATGTTAAAGTTATTCGCGACTAATTAGGTTATAGTTCCTATTAAAAAGCCCCGCCCTGTTTACAGGGCGGGGCTTTTTGTTTATTGACAATTAGCCTAATACACCTATATTTGCTTGTTTTGAAAAAGCTGCTTTACATAGCAATTGTTATTGGTGGGTTGCTACCCATATGGGCAACAGCACAACAGCTGGATAGTACCCGTAACAAGCGCTTTGATAACCTGCAACTAGAGGCCAAATGGTTTGGCGGCTTTTTGTGGGCACATAGCCCTACAGTATCATACCTGCAACGCCAGCATACACAAGCATTTGAGGTTACGGTTTCAAAACCCATTTCGGGCAAGCGCCACTGGCACACCTTTTATAAGCACGCGGTAGTGGGTGTTAGCTTTTTGCACTACAACCTTGGCTACAACGGGGTGCTTGGCACAGCCAATGGTATATACGGCTTTAACCGCTTTAACATTGCAGGCAACCGCGGAGCACACTTGCGTTTTAGCCTTGGCAGTGGTATAGGTTACCTTAGTAAAACTTTTGACAAGGACGATAACCACAAAAATGTTACCATAGGCAGCCATTTCAACGCGCTGGTTAACTTTCAGCTGTTGTTTGAGCAATGCCTAACCCCAAGGCTGTTTTTTAACACAGGGGTTAGTATAACGCATTTTTCAAACGGGGCATTCCGCACGCCCAACCTGGGCCTAAATTTGCCTGCGGTTACCGCTGGGCTATTATACCGTTTTCAGCCTGCACCTACGCCTACGCTTTACCCTAAAATAGAGTTTCAACCCAATAAGCAATTCATCTACTCTATAATAGCCACAGTTGGCCGTAAAGAGATTTACCCGCCCGATGGGAAGGGCTATTTTGTAAATGGCCTAATGTTCAATATAACCAAAGCCATAGGTATTAAAAGTGGGCTTACCCTTACGTTTGAGGCATTTAACGACCGGTCTATAAAGACGGTAATGGAGCGTAATAACCCTCAGGTACAACCCACTTATTATCAAACAATACGCCCCGGCATTGCCTTTGGGTACGATTTGTGGCTGGGAAAACTATCATTCCTTTTCCAAGCCGGTGTTTACCCTTACACCTTTTACAAAGGCGATGGCAGCATTTATAGCCGCATAGGCTGGCGCTACCGTTTGCCTTATGGCTTGCTGGTAAACCTAACCCTTAAAACCCACTTTGCCAAGGCCGACTGCATTGAGTTTGGGGTAGGGTATACCTTGTTTAACAGGCACAGGGTTATGCGTTTGTTGTAGATAGTATCATGCCTTATAGTGCATCCAGAGGCAATTCTTTAACCTTATGGTGTAGCTCACCAATTAGCTTGGTAACATAGGTTACTTAATACAGATTTCTAACATTTATCATATTCTACTCTCTTGGCCTGTTGTATTTTTGCTACATAATTAAATTAGCTATGGCAGCAGATACAATAGTAAATTATAAGGCTTATGCAGATAATGCGTTAGAATATAACGCCTACATGGATGCTTTTGAAAAGGCAGTAGAAGTAAATTCTGTTTTGCCCCAGGCAGACCAAATACCAAAGTTTGAGTATTATACACTTAACCTGCAACGCGCAAGGCGCATATATAAAACATATACGCTTACTCCTGATGTAATTGCTGCAATTAATTCCATAACAAAGCCTGTGCACTGGCTTATTATTACTGAACCCTGGTGTGGAGATTCGTCTCAGATACTTTCGGTATTGCAGCGCATTGCCGAGGAGTCTGAAGGGAAGCTGCAATTGCACTTACTATACCGCGACCAAAACCCGGAACTTATAGACCAGTTTTTAACCAACGGCAGCAGGTCTATTCCTAAACTTGTGCAGCTAAACAGCAATTTTGAACTTACCGGAGAGTGGGGGGCAAGGCCTGCAGAAGCTCAAGCATTAGTTAATAAACTAAAAGCTGAAGGTATGGCGCACGATGAGTTTATTGTTCATTTACACAAATGGTATGCGGCAGATAAGGCACAAGCGCTGAGTAAGGAGATGGTAGAATTGCTGGGTAAGGCAAATCAATAAGTAAAGAACGGTTTAGTTTGGTTGGTTTTAACTATCCGCAAGTCTGCGGAATAAGTTATCATACTTAATGAAAATGCACTGCGTAGTTTCGTCATAAACAGGATTCTCATAAGCATGTTCATGAAGCAATTTTGCAACTTTTAATAAAACAGCTTCATCGTTACACTTATCTAAAAGCCGGGATATCTCTAATCGTAATTCTTCACTATTCATATTACAATATACAAAATTCTACAGCCTTTGTCAAGCAAAAATTATGCCTGTTAGTTCCCTTTCTTCTCGCCCCACAGCTTCATAGCTCCTTCAAAAAAGGCTTTTAATTCAGGCTTTTTGCCGCCGCCGTATACTTTAAATTTACTGCCGTTGGTGCGGGTTATTTCCATGTAGGGCGAATAAGTTGCCCCTGCATAATATACCGTATCGATAGCTCTAATATTTTGATAATAAGCAAAGCTGGTATCGCATTCCTCCGGCTTTTCAGCCTCCAGCCAATAGTGTGCTATGCGCTTATCTGTATAAAAATTACCCGCTGCCTTAAACTTAAAGTTGCTGTAAAATTGAATGATATGCTCATCCTTATCCAACAACCCAAGTCCTTGTATATAAGCAATGTTATCCTTACTCAGGCTATCGCCACTGCGTATTTTATTACAGCTACAAGCTGCTATAAATAATAAAAGCGAAAAACCATAAGCTGTTTTCATACTTACTTTTAGTTTTTCGCTTTTAACTTTTAGTTCTTAATAAGCCCTTGCAAATACCACGCGTTGGGTAGATGGGTTGCCCGTAAGGATGCACTTGCCATCTTCTTTTGCATTGCCAATAGGTATGCAGCGTATAGTAGCTTTGGTAAGCTCTTTTATCTTTTGCTCTGTTTCGGGGGTGCCGTCCCAGTGGGCGTAAATAAAGCCACCCTCTTCAAGCTTAGCGGTAAACTCGTCCCAGGTATCAACCTTGCAGGTGTTGTCTTCGCGGTGCTTAAGGGCGCGGTTATATAGGTTAGATTGAATTTCTTCCAGCAAACCTTTAATGGTGCTTACCAGTTCGCCTTGGGCAACAACCTCTTTGGTTAAGGTATCGCGACGGGCAACCTCAACCGTTCCATTGTCTAAATCGCGAGGGCCAACAGCAATACGTACCGGAACGCCACGGTACTCATGCTCGGCAAACTTAAAGCCGGGCTTGTGGGTATCGCGGTTATCAAACTTAACCGATATGCCTGCCTGTTTAAATTCGGCAGTAAGGCGTTTGGCAAACTCGCTGATGCGGTCGGCCTCTTCGTCGGTTTTATAAATAGGCACAATAACCACTTGGAATGGTGCCAGTTTTGGAGGCAATACCAGGCCTTTATCATCGCTATGGGTCATAATCAGGGCACCCATCAAGCGGGTAGAAACACCCCACGATGTAGCCCAAACGTAATCCTGCTTACCGTCTTTACCGGTAAACTTAACATCAAACGCTTTTGCAAAATTCTGACCTAAGAAGTGAGATGTTCCTGCCTGTAAGGCTTTGCCATCCTGCATCATAGCCTCTATGCAATAGGTTTCTAACGCACCGGCAAAACGCTCGTTAGCGGTTTTAATGCCTTTAAGAACGGGTATAGCAAGGAAGTTCTCTGCAAAATCGGCATATACGTCAAGCATTTGTTCTGCCTCAAATACAGCTTCCTGAGAGGTTGCATGCGCCGTATGGCCTTCTTGCCACAAGAACTCTGCCGTGCGTAAGAAAAGGCGTGTACGCATCTCCCAACGCACTACGTTACACCATTGGTTAACAAGGATGGGTAGGTCGCGGTAGCTTTGTACCCAGCCACGGTAGGTGTTCCATATAATGGTTTCTGATGTAGGGCGAACGATTAATTCCTCCTCCAGCTTCGCATCAGGGTCAACCTCAATACCACCACCCTCGGCATTGCGCAGGCGGTAGTGGGTAACAACGGCACACTCTTTGGCAAAGCCCTCTACGTGGGCAGCCTCTTTGCTAAAAAACGACTTAGGTATAAACAGCGGAAAGTACGCATTAACGTGGCCTGTGTCTTTAAACATGGTATCCAGCGTTTGCTGCATTTTCTCCCAAATGGCATAGCCATAGGGTTTAATAACCATGCAGCCACGTACGGCGCTATTTTCAGCCAAATCGGCTTTTACAACAAGGTCGTTATACCATTTAGAATAGTTCTCTTCACGGGTTGCGTAATCAAATTTATCACTCATAATTTTATAATGTAACGGGCTGCGAAGATAGTAAATAGTGGCGAGTGGCGAGTTAGTAGTGGCGGGTAGAAATAAAGAATTATAAACCGCGATTGACTGAACCCGCAATTTTACAAAATGCTGTTAGCTGTGGTTTTTCTTCTCGTCATTCGTCAATTGAGTTGTTAGTTCTGCTAAACATTGAAGTCCTATTGCTCCTTCTGTCAATGGATTGTCACCAAAAGTGTTTAAAAACAAATCGATTGCTTCAAGTTTAGATCCAATTACTTTTATTAAATCCTTTCGCTGTATTGTTGTTAGTCCTTCAATTAATTCATTTCTTTCAAAGTCGTCAGTAATTGCAAAATTTTCAAACTTTAAAAGTATTTGTTTAAGGTCATCTGGCAAGTCATAATATTCTGTTCGGTTTACTATGTCTGGAAAGTTAAGTTCTATTATAGTTTTAATTTTTTTACAAATTTCGATTTCAGATAACAGTTTTCTGTTTTGCTTCAATGTGAGTTGCAATGAATTTCTATAAACTGTTAATCCCTCGTTGCTGTCTAAATCAAGTGTTTTTAATGCGTCTTTGAGGAGCTCAATACAATTAATAATTTGGTTGTTTTTTGAATTGTTTGTATAGATTTTTCCAATTCCGTTTATCTCCTTAAGAATTTTGTCAGCAAGGCAAACTTTGTCAGGAATGTTTATGGAAAAATTCAAAGATGTTGTCAACGGAATTTCAAGAGTTAAAGAACTAGTAAATACCAAAATTTTAAATCTGTTGTTTTGGTCGTCTTTTAATTTGAAAAGTCGAATTGATTTATCATTCAGATTTGGGCTAAAGAGATTTACTTTCTGACTTTTTAGTCTGAATATTTTTATTTTATTTCTTATCCCTTGCTCTGTAGTCATAAATCACAGCAAATGTTTTAGGGCTTTGTTTTCGTACAGTGATTATTAGCACTAAACTACCAACTACCCCTAATTAATCCACGGCATGCGCTTGTCTTCGGGTATGGCCTGCCTTAGTATGGTGTACTTGGTTATGCGCAGTTTTTTAGCTTGAACATATACCCCGTTGGTGCCTTTTACCAATAAGAAAATGGGCCTTCCGGCAGCTTTAATACTGTATTTATTGGTCTGCTTGGTTTTATCGGTACTAACGGCATATATGTAAGCTTTTTTCCATGCTTTTTTGCCATTGTCTATCGTTACAGAATTTTCAATACCTGTAAGTTGGAGTGGGGGAGTGCCCATACCATCAACCTGAAAAAAGTAATCCCAACCGGCTTTGTCTTCGGGTAAAATTATTCGCAACGCTGTTTTTACGTGCGATGTATCACCTGTTGTTTCTGCATTAGCGCCAAAGGCTATAAACAACAGCAATGAAAGTATACAGGCAATTTTTTTCATCGTATAAAAATAACTGGCAACTGACTACTGACTACCGGCAACTGAACTAAGCTGCTTTCAACTTATTCAATACCGACCCTTTCAGTTTCTTCTGCGCGTATTCAACGTCAATTTTCAGCGTTTTAGTATTTTTGTTAGATGGTGTTTCGTACATCATATCAAGCATCACCGCCTCGCAAATAGAACGTAAGCCGCGGGCACCCAGCTTAAACTCAACCGCTTTTTGTACAATAAGGTCAAGAACCTCATCTTCAATAACCAGCTTCACACCGTCAATTTCAAACAAGCGTTTGTACTGTTTTATCAATGAGTTTTTAGGCTCGGTTAATATGCGGCGCAGCGCATCAGCATCTAGCGGATTCAGGTGGGTTAATACCGGCAATCGGCCTATCAGTTCAGGTATCAAACCAAAGGCTTTAACATCAACCGGGGTAAGGTATTTAAGCAGGTTTTCTTTGTCAACATTTTCGCTGTCCTGTAAGGCAGTATACCCTACGGTTTGCGAACCTAAGCGGCGACTAATCAGCTTATCAATACCATCAAAAGCACCACCGCAAATAAACAGGATGTTTTTGGTATCTACCTGAATCATTTTTTGTTCAGGGTGCTTACGCCCGCCTTGCGGTGGCACGTTTACTGTAGCGCCTTCCAGTAGCTTTAGTAAGCCCTGTTGCACACCCTCGCCACTTACGTCGCGGGTTATAGATGGGTTATCGCCTTTGCGGGCAATTTTATCAATCTCGTCTATAAACACAATACCGTGTTGGGCAGCGTTAACATCATAGTCGGCCGCTTGTAATAAGCGCGATAGGATGCTTTCCACATCTTCGCCCACATAGCCGGCTTCTGTTAACACAGTAGCATCGGCAATGCAAAAAGGTACGTGCAGTACTTTAGCAATGGTGCGGGCTAAAAGGGTTTTGCCCGTTCCGGTTTCGCCCACCATTATCACGTTCGATTTTTCAATCTCAATACTCTCGGCAATAGCTGGCTGGCCAATGCGTTTGTAGTGGTTGTATACCGCTACCGATAGTACTTTCTTCGCCTCTTCCTGGCCTATAACATACTCATCCAGGTGAAGTTTAATTTCCTCAGGTTTAAGCAGCGTATGCTCAAATGCTTTTTGCTGTGCAGCAGGGGTGGCAGTACCTTTAGGCTTAACACCCGACTGGGCCAACTCCTCTGTAACTATATGGGTAGCCTGTTCAACACATATATCGCAAATGTATCCGTTAAGGCCTGAAATTAATACGTTGGTTTCTTTTTTGGTACGCCCGCAAAACGAACACTTTACCTTTTCTTTATCTTTTTCCACAGGGGTAGATCTCTTCTGTTGTTAAGCAAATATAAGAAAAAAAGCGATGCGGCTAGTATTTGCGCTTACTGAACACGCTGTAAGGCTTGCTGTTGTTCCAAAGGAATGCCTTTGGCATAGTAAATTTTTAGCTTTTAATTCCTTTTATAACCACAAAGGGCACAAAGTTTTTTCACTAAGTACACTAAGTTTTTTCCTTTGTGTTCTTTGTGCCGTCTTCGTGTGCTTTGTGGTAAAATAAATTTTGGAAACCATTACTGTTGTAGTAAATTTCTAATTTTTATCTTTTCGTTTTTAGTTTTTCATTTAATTTCCCACGCCTTCGCCGGAATCATACCGCCAATACTGCCTTTTAGCTCATCTTTCTTTTCCAGCAGCCACCATTGGTTGCCGTAGGCCGGGTTGTTTATAGCAAACATGGCATTGGTAGCTTTTATGTTGAAAGTGCGGGTGTCAAAATCGGCCTTTACATTAGCCGCGCCATACGCGTTTTCGTAGGTGTTTTTCATACTCTCCAGCACCATTTGTGTACCTACCGATTTTGATAGCGTAAGCTGTATGGTATTGGTGTAGTTTACAACCGCATATGTAATCTTATTCTCTTCGTAGGGTTTTGATATAGACACAACATCCACATCGCCAAAAACCATAGTAAGGTTAGTGTCAGCAAAGGTTTTCTTCATCCCATCTGCAAGTGCCTGTTTTGGGAATACATCAAAAAACTTAGGGTACATATAGCTAAACAGCGTATCAACATTTTTAGTCTTTATAAAACCGCCATACTCGCTAAGCCGCTTAGTAATTTCGGCCTTGTAGTCGCCTTGTGCAAAGCCCGTAGTTGTAATAAAAAATAATAAAATTAAGCTGAATTTTTTCATTACATATCAGTGCGGGTTACCCCTTCAAATTTTAAAATAAAGTCGGCACCGTAAACAGTTGCCGGGGTTTGGTAGCCAGGCTTAAAGTTGCCGGCCAGTATTTCCTGTATAATACCAAACGATGTGATGGCTGTTAGCTTATACCCTTCAGGTGTTGTCTGGTGGCTTTCTACCTTGTTTCCGTTAGCATCGGTAGCTATGCCAATAAAGTTGCAAAAGGTAGTGTTGCGGCGGTTTTCGTCAGGCCCAGGTTTACGCTTGTCTACCTGTTTCAGCATATAGTTTTTTACAGCCCGCATGCGCAATATAGGTGCAAGCCTGTCGCCCCATTTAAGTGCGTTAAGCTGCTCTTTTTTCAATGCGGTAAATACTTCAATATTGGGTATGCCGGTGCTGGTATAAGCTGTGCTAATATCGCCCCAGGGTATAACAGCCGCCCACGATTTGTAAGGCCCAAAATTTAGCTCTTCAAATTTATAGCTTGTCGGCACCCTGGTAAGTTTACCGTCTTTACGAATCATGCCGCCATAGCCCATACCCTCTATGGTTGTTTTGGTTGTTCCGCGGCTCATACCGCCTTTTAATGCGGCAAAGGCCAACGTTAAATGTGTTGCACCCGGCAGGCGGTTTTTAAGGTGCATAGCCAGGCAGTCGCTGGGTACCACATCAAAGCCTGTTCCGCTTAGCAGCATAGTGTCTGCGGCTCTAGCCTCCGCATCAAAGGTTTTAACCTTTTCAAATACCACATATTCGCCCGTAATATCAAGGTAATGCACTTTGTTCGCAATACATGCTTTGGCAGCAGCCTCTGCAGTGTGCATAAAGGGGCCGGCGCAATTCATAAATATGCCCGACTTTTTAAGCAACGTGTTTAGGGCTGCTGTATCGTCAAGGCTGCAGGCTTCATAATCAAGGCCAAAGCGTTTAGCCACTGCGGCTACTTTGTCGGCACTGCGGCCCGATAGTAATGGCTTAACACCTTGTTGTACGGCCAGTTCGGCAATAAGCTCGGCAGTATAGCCGTTAGCTCCGTATATGATAAATGGGTAATTCATTTTGTTGGTTGGTTGTTTATTGTTCGTACTTGGTAGAACAAAACAAAGCTATGCAATAAACACTTCATTTTATCCAGTTTTACATTCTTTAATTCTTTATCTCTTTATCTGTTCATTTAATACTAATCACTAAAACATTACCTTTACGCCATGCGTTACATTTTTGTATACATAGCGGTTATGTTCACACTTGCCTTGCAGGCCCAACAGTCCAGCAATATTATGATGATGAATGGCCGCATTTACGACATCAGGCTTAAGCAACTACAGCCACCGACCATCCAGTTTGAGTTTGGTAAAAAGCATAAACTAATTACCCCTGCCGTTGAAAAGGTTTTTTCTGTTACCGATTCAACCGGCAAAAAAACATATATCTACCAGCAAGATTCTTTATACGGCAACTACTTTGCTGCTAAAGACATGGAGAACTTCCTCCACGGCTATAACGATGCGCGCCACTACCGCTACGGCGGCGATTTTGCCATTGGCTTTGGTGCCGGTCTGGGCGGCAGCTTTTTAGGAGCTATCTACGGTTGGAGCGGTCCTATTTTGGCTACAACTATCAATGTATCGATAAAGCCACGCATTAAACAGCAAATAACCAAACACCACCCGGGCCTTGAGTTCGACAGCTATTACCTGGCAGGTGCAAGGCGAAAGGTGCGCATGCGCAAAATGTTTGGCACTATGCTGGGCGGCGCTGCCGGTATGGTGGTAGGTACGCTCATATTCCAATTCCTGGTCCGTAACCCGCTTACAAACTAGCCCT
>JAIXUZ010000004.1 GCA_027483285.1 Bacteroidota bacterium | reverse complement strand
GTGTCTCCATCTGCAAATATCGATTGACCTGCAAAATTTGACGGAAGTCCGTTGTTTTGCAATGACCACGTGGCGCCATTATTGTTGCTCAAATAAACTCCGTTTGCGGTTACTGCAAAAAGATTCCCATTTGATGCATCTAACATGGTGACCATTCCGGAGATACCATTCGTAACGGCATTCCAAGTAGAGCCATTATCAGCACTTCCATACAAGTTGACACTTCCGCTTCCAACAAAAATATTCTCACCATTTGAGCCTATGGCTGTATAGACATGATTGGTAATTCCGTTATCGGCCTGTTGCCATTGTGCATTTAGAGAAGTGGTAAGCAACAATCCTGAAAGAAATACACTTATTTTTCTTGGCATTGAATAATTGTTTTTCATAAGCTAAGTGTTAAAGTACGTCATCAAACTAAAGTGAAGTTTTCACTAGTTTGTTTTTCGTGCTGATTCAAAACTATTTATATTATTTTGATTTTCAAAACTTTGACATATAACTAACCCCTAATGAGTTTTTCATCGCTCGAGCAAGATCTTTCATTAAATATGTTCTTTTTTTTACAACATATTTACACTTACTGCACCATGGTATACTTCAAAGTACAAGTTAATTTTCATCAGTAAGTAGTATTTATTCAGAAGGCTTTTCTTAACTTTAAGACAATCAATTACAAGCATTTGCAATAAAATAAGTTTGTCCCATGAAAAAAAGTTTGCCTACTCTATTTTGTTTTGTTGTTTACATCCATGCTTTTAGTCAAATACAACAGAACATCAATATTGCTTTTCAAGCGCCTCAATACTTCGATTTAACATTCGGAACCAATGGTGTAGCGCTTTTTGACACTCCTGAAAATCCAAATTCTATCTATGGAATCGCCACGCAAAGTGACGGTAAAATTCTTGCTGTCACATCGAGCAACAACATTCAGTATTATTTAATGCGATTAAATGCCGACGGATCGCTAGATTCAACATTTGGTCAAAATGGCATCATTGAAGACACATTAATTGGAGAAGCTTTAGGAGGCGACGTCCAAGTTGACGAACAAGATAGAATAATCATTACAGGATATGTTTATCATTCATTTGGGCAAGAAGATTTATTTGTAGTTCGCCTATTACCTGATGGAACTTATGACAATAGTTTCGGTGTAAATGGTGTGTTTATTGCCTACACCGCAGAGCTTTGGCCAGCAAACAAACACAGCTATGGTAAAAAAATTAAGTTACTAAATGACGGAAGCATCCTTGTTGGTGGTAATTTTTCATACCAAGAAAATGACTTTGATGTTGCTGTATACAAAATTACACCTGATGGCCAGTTTGATCAATCTTTTGGTGTGAACGGTTATGTTTATTACCAAATAAGTGGCCATAACACGCTAAGAGATATAGATATCCAAAGTGATGGCAAGATTCTAATGACCGGACATGCTTTCAATCCTGTGTTGGTTCCAGTACTCCGATTAAATTTAGATGGGAGTTTAGATACCACTTTTGGCAATAATGGAAAGGCATTACATGATTTTATGCTTGCATACCAATATGGTGTTGCGGTCAAACAACTATCAAATCACAAAATACTAGTGGCAGGAACAAAGGGGCCTACGAATTCTCAATTGGATATTTTCCTTTATAGACTTAACGAAAATGGACTCATCGATTCAAGTTTTGGCAATAACGGATTTGCATTATATGATAATGGCTTTTCTGAAGGTGTAAATTCCATGCAATTGTTACCTAATGGCGATATTTTGCTGTTAGGTGCGGACTCTCATGGCAATGGAGATTTTCTACTCGCGTGTTTTGACAGTACTGGGATGTTGAAAACGAATTTCTTACATAATGGAAAATTGAATATTGATTTAAACGGAAATACCGAAGGCATGAGTGCCTCTTGTATTCAAAGTGATGGAAAAATCTTATTTGTCGGTCTTACATCGGCGCCATTTTGGACTTCAGGAAACATCTCTTTTGTTCGTTTGAATTTATTCAATTCGTCCTTTAATGAATTAGCTGAAAATGAAAGTCAGTTTAAAGTTTTTCCCAACCCCGCATCAGATCAACTCACTATTTCTTTAAAAGAAAGTCAACCAAATACAAAATGTATATTATTGGATCAGTCAGGGAAAGCCTTAAGAAGTTTCAACCTTACTAATCGCGACAACGTATTGGATATTCATTCATTAGAGCAAGGTCTTTATATTGTTCAAATTAATTCTCAAAGTTTAAAATTTGTAAAGAATTAACTTCAATTGGTTTGGACCAATTTTATTAGAGGACTTTCGCTCTATTATGCCCTTATTTATTGGGCACTGCCACTGCTCTTTATGATAGTGCTGATCATCGCGTTACTGCTGAGAATTACTTTTTACCCTTTTTCGAGGCCGTTGGGTGGTTTTCTCCTGTTGTTCTCGCTGGCCAAGCGTTGGCCGCGTGGGGCTTGCATTGGCGTTATTTCACCTCCCAAACCATCCACTCATAAGGCGCTAGGACAACCTCTTTTTGAAACGGCACACACCCTTCACTTAGACTTCTGGCGCGGCTAATCGGGTCATTGACGCTCACCACTTGTTTTTCGGCTGACAGGTTGACCAGCACCAGCACTTTTTGCTTTTTGCTGTGGCGGTAAAAGCTCAACACTTGATTATTGTTATTGGGAGCATTAGCGTAGGTTCCGGTAGCGAGTGCGCTGTGTTGTTGCCTGAAGGCAATGGTGTTTTTATAAAAGTTATAAAGTGAAGTTGGGGCCTTGATTTGCTCTTCCAAAGAAATGCCATCATTGGGCTTTGAGTTGGCATTAGTCCACCAGGCGCCAGAGTTTTTGTACCAATACGACATGCCGTCGCCCTGACCTGTTTGGTACCACTCGAATGCTTCACGGCGGCCAATGTCGTTGCCGTCGGTGTTGCCAAATGCATAGACTTTGCCTTTCATGCCAATTTCTTGACCGTAATAGATCGACGGAACGCCGCCTATCAAAAGCATGAGTGCTGCAGCCGTTTTTTGTTTCTCTAAAGGGAAGTCTAAAGATGCGAAGCGATCGATGTCGTGGTTTTCAATGAAAATCAACTGCTCTTTACCTTTTGGTGTTTCGCATAAAATCTTTTGTGCATTTTCAGTAATCAGCGCCTTATCGAAGGCCAAAATAGATTTTTGAAGGCCAAAGCCAAACATGCGGTCCACGGTAGCTTTTTCGAAGTATTCGAAGCCGTAATCTTCCCAATTGGCTTGCTCGGCAACAATCTTGATTTCCGGATTCACCTCTTTAAGCGCCGCGATGAGCGGTTTCCAGAATTCGGCAAAGAGATTGGTAAGCGTGGGCTTTCCGTCCAGATGATCCATGGCATGATCTAGCCTGAAACCATCGACGCCATCCTCGAAATAACCATCCTGATTCGGGTCAAGGAAATAAGAGAACAATGCGATATTGTAATCCAGGACTTTTTGGCTCTTCAAATTCACGGTTGTTGCGTAAATGACTTTTCCGTCAAAGCCATTGAGCAAGCGGAGATCAAAAACCATAGTGGCAGGTGTCTGATGGGCGCTGTCTTCGAAGAGGATGTAATCGCTGTATTTGGAATCGAGGTTGCCCACGGCGTCTTTCCACCACAAATGTTCGGAGGTAACGTACTGAGTTTCCATATCCAAATAGATTTTCATACCGCGGCGATGCACCTCTTTAATGAGCTCAATGTAATCTTGCATGGTGCCAAATTCTGGGTCAATTTTCTCGAAATCATTGGCAAAATAATTATGGTAGCAGTCGGCCTCATAGAGCGGAAACAATAAAACAGAGGTCACGCCCAGGTCTTGCAAATAAGGTAGTTTCTGGCGCAAACCGTTCAAATCGCCGTTGGAATCGCAATTGCTGTCATAGAAACTACGTTGGCACACATGGTACATCACTTCGCCTTTAGTGGCTTTTTGTGCCAAAAGTTGTTGTCCTAAAAATAGGATCAATAGTAGGAAGTAGGCATTACTCATATGAATGATTTTAATTGCTGTTTTAATGGTTTTGCATGTGGAATTTCAAGACGCCGCCCGACATGATATCCGTGTAGCGAATGATTGGTTTGGCTAAAACTTGCTTGTTCAAGGTCGGATTTTCTTGATAGATATTTGCTTCTGAAATATTTTGGGCCTTGACCACGAAACGCTTGTTTTGAGGTAGGTGCAGCGTTGCCTTCTTCACTTGCGGACTTCCTATGACAAACGTTCCATTTGCAGGATTCACCGGATAAAATCCTAAACTTGAAAGGATGTACCATGCGCTCATTTGACCGCAGTCGTCGTTGCCGATCATGCCGTTGGGCGTATTTTGATGGAAATCGTTAATGACCTGATGAATATACTTCTGGCCTGTTTTGAACTGATCGGTAAAGGCATACAAATAAATGATGTGGTGACTCGGCTCATTGCCATGCGCATACTGACCAATCATGGCTTCTTGCCCGAGGAACTTATTTGGGTTGAGTGCTTCGGTCGTGAAAAACGCATTCAATTTTTGGGTAAACTGTTCTTTGCCACCGAGTAATTGCATCATACCTGACACGTCGTGTTGGGCGGGCGTCCAAAAGTATTGCCAAGCGTTGGCCTCGGTGTAGTCGCCAGGATTGTTGAGTGGAGAGGTAGCCATCAAGGGGTCAAAAGGTGTGCGCCATTGTCCATTCGAATGCTTACCACGTAAAAACATTGTTTCTGGATCAAACAAGTTTCGGTAATAAGCTGCTCTTTTCTGAAAGTCCAAAACGATGTCTTCTCGACCAAGTTTGCGTGCCATTTCGGCAACGCACCAATCATCGTAGCCACTTTCGAGGGTTCTCGAAACGGATTCGTTGTCCAAAAGATCGAAAGGATAGTAACCAAACTTGGTGTACATTTCCCAATCCGAATTGACATGACTTAATGTGCTGGTTTCAACCATGGCCTTGAACGCCTCCTCTGCGTTAAAACCATTGAAACCGTTCTGATAAGCCGATAAAATCATGGGGATGGCGTGGTTGCCGATCATGCAATAGTTGTCTTGGCCCCAGGCGGTCCAGATGGGTAAAAACCCCTGCGCCTGATGATGCAGCAGCATGGTCTGAACAAGGCCATCAATTTTTTCTGGCGCCACAATTTGCAGCAGCGGAAAGGCCCCGCGATAAATATCCCAATTAGAAAGCGTGGAATAATAGGCTTTGTTTGGCGCTGTACTGATAACGTCATCGGCGCCGCGGTAACGGCCATCTACATCTGCGATATTCGAAGGCTGCAAAAGCAAGTGATACAAGGAAGTATAAAATACTTCTTTTTGCTTTTGCGGTGCTTTGATGTCAATTCTCGACAAATAGTTTTCCCAACTTTTTCGGTTTTGATCTCGCACTTTTTGAAAATCCCAATGGTTGATTTCTGCTTCCATGTTGCGTTTGGCTCCTGCTGCATCTACTGTAGATAACGCAATTTTCACTTTTAAGGTTTTGGACGCATCGAGCACGAAATCCAGGAGGTATTTGGGCGCTTTTTCATTTGCTTTTT
>JAIXUZ010000337.1 GCA_027483285.1 Bacteroidota bacterium | reverse complement strand
TGTTCCGTCGCCGTTGTTGTTTTGCAAATCCCACGCTACGCGGCCTCCAATTACAAAGCGGTTTATATTGATATCAATACCCGCTGCAAGGCCAAATATGTTTTTGCGTATGTTATCATGACTAAAATCTTCCTGCTCTTGGTTGCTAAGGTTACCGGCATTAAACTTGTCGGTTTGGCTAAGTAAAAAAGAGTATTGCGGGCCAAACAAAATGGTTGTGTAAGGCACAGGTTTAAACTGCAGGTATATTGGAATATCTAACGAGTTGGTTGTGCGGCTAAAGCCATAATCAACCCCTAAAAAATTTCCGTTGCCTTTAAAGCCCTTTTGCGAGAATAAAACCTCGGGCTGTATACCTAAATAGGTGCCAATGGGTATAGAAACAAAACCACCACCTACAAAACCAACTTTAGAATCGGCTTCAAACTGGTCGTCGTCAGAGTCGTAAATATTAGATATGTTAATACCTGCTTTAGCACCAAAGTGCAATACGTTACGGTCATCATCATCTTGCGCCAGGGCCGGTGCCATAAAGGCTACCGCTGCAATGGCTGTTATTAGTATCTTTTTCATTATTTTTTCTATTTGATTTATGTTGTGTGGGTTTGTATTAGCTAAGTGCAATGCCTTTAAGGTCTTTCCCAAGGCTTTCTAAATCGCCGGTAAAATCGCGTTTAAAGCCTGCCCATTGTTCTTTGCTTTCTACTTTAAAAGACATCATGCTATTCTTCAACTGTTTGGTGCGCTTTTCGGCATCGGCTAAAACCTCTTTGTATTTGTCTTTAACCTCATCACCTGCTTCGGCCAGTTTTCCCTTTAAGTCGACAAGGATTTTATCATAGCTTCGCATTTTAGCAACCGATGCTTTTTTGTATTTAACATACTCTTTGTGTATACGGGCTGAAACATCATCTGTCAATTCTTGAGCGGTAGCAGCTGCGCCTTTAGCGTTTTCCCTAACACCGGGTGTGCGTACAGGGGGCTTTTTATCGAGCTCTTTGTTTTCTGCAGCTCCGGGGCTTTTTAGTATCCTGTATGCTAAGCCTGCCAACAATGCTGTTGAGGCTATAGCCAAAACGGGTACTTTCATAGTTCGTAGTTGTTTGATGGTTAATATTCCTTGTCCTAAATTGATTAGGGATGATGCCAGGTTGTTCATGTCGGTCATGATTTCAGTGTATTTAAAAGTTATTTTTTATTATCTTTAAACAAGTCGCCAATGGCAGTGCCCAACTCGTCCATATCGTGGTTAAACTCGCGTTTAAATTCGCTCCAGTTGCTGTCGTTTTTGCTTTCGTCCAGTTTCTTTTTCATCTCTTTATTTTTCCTATCCAACTCATCAGCCCTTTTTTGTGCTTTGGCTTTGGCAGCCTTATCATTCATTGCGGCCATATCTTTGCGGTACTCAGCTATCCTGTCGTCGTTTTTAGTCAACCGTTCTGTCCACTCTGCTTTTGCTTTGTTGTAATCCTCAATAGAGTCTTGTTTGGCTTTAGCTAAGTCTTGTTTGGCATCAGACAAATCTTCTTTAGCATCTTCCACACCCTCTTTCGCGTTTTCCACTTTCTTTTCGGGAGAGCTGCAAGCGGTAAATAATGCGCCGGCGGCAAATACTGTAAGAGCTAAAATTTTAATTGGCTTTTTCATGATTTTATTTTTGAATTGTAGTTAGGTTAATAAATGTGTTACCTATGTAAGACCACTTTATTTTTCTTATTGTTTAGCAGCAAGGGCTTAGAAAGGCTTAAAACGGCGTATTGGGCAATAAAACAATCGATAAAAATTAACCAACCTTCGAAGAATAAAAATGAGCCTGTAAGCCAAACTGCTTATGTACAACACGTTGATGTTTTGGTTAAATGATAACTATCGAAAACCTATTTTTTATCTTCTTTTGTCAGGCCACCCACTGCAAAACCAAGTATATCAAGGTCGCTTTTAAATTTCTTTTTATACTTTTTCCAATTTTTATCGGCCTTGCTATTGTCTAGTTTTACAATAAGCTCATTATTACGTGTAATTAACGAGTCTGCATTTTTCTCACAAACCACTTTATCTACACAGGCTTTATTTTCATTAATACCTTTGCGGTAATGGTTGATATTACTGTTGTTGCGGCTTAGTTTAAAAATAGCATCGGCCCTAAACTGGTTGTATACTTTGGCAGAGTCTTGTTTAGCAAGTATTACATCTTTTTGCACATTTTTAAAATTACGTGCAGCATTTGCTACACCTGTATTAACCCTGTACATGGTTTTTTTTGGCGAACTGCATGCATTAAAAATTGATGCTGCCAATACTAACGATGCTGCTGAAATAAGAAGAATATTTTTCATGATATATTGTATTGCACTGTAACTGTTGTGTACTAATACAACCATACCTTTATATGCATTGTTTACCTGAAAGGCTTTATTACCAATGCTTTTAACATAGGCACTTACCAACCAACGGGCAAGCCCTGCTAACCAACGACAGTATTGCAATACCAAAAAACGATAACTAT
>JAIXUZ010000018.1 GCA_027483285.1 Bacteroidota bacterium | reverse complement strand
ATTTTTATTCGGCTGTAAGTAAAAGCATTCATTTTTAGCATCTCCACAGCTGGCCAACTTCTATTTTAAGATTTAAAATGGGTGGCTATCAACTAACATAGCCAAAAGATTAAAACCTTGATCGCTATAAAGTGCTCTTATTTGAATCCGAAATTTTTATTACAAATACACGGGGTATATTAAGGCAATGCTTTATTTACAAAGCGGTTATATACAATTATCTTGGCCAATTATAGTTTTAACTTAGAATAAAAATGATGCATACTAAACACATGGGGTATGCTTAAACAAGATAAAATGATAAAAAAAATACCTACATAATTTGAGCTTGAAAGGAGTAAAAAATATATAATAATTAATGCTCCCCCAATACTAAAAGGGATTGACTTTAGCCATAATTGTGATGAAGGTTCATTTAGCCCTAAAGAAAGATGACGCCAACCATGCAAACTGTGTTGACCAACAAAGTAGATTCCAAATGAAACAAGTAAAGGCAACATACTACAGAGCAATAAATATGTCAAAGTAAAAAGTATATGCTTTGATTTATTTATAGCGGCTAGTAAAAGCCCGCCTGTAATTAAAAATATACGCAAAACCAATATTTGATTACCTGAAAGCCTCTTTAACGTATTTACAAATTCCAAATTTGGAATTTGTAAAAGAATTAAATTTAATTCTTCGAAATGAAAGAACAAAATAATCATTAAAGCAATAATGCCCCAGCATAAAGATTGCCATCCTTGTTTTAAATTCCATTCTTTAAAATCGGCTTGGCCAAAATGCCATGCTGAATAAGTTATAAAAAGAAGAAGTGCTAAGTCAGCGTAAAATATCCAAACTAAACCTAAAATTATGGCCTTAAACAAATAACGTATAATAAAACTTACAAGTTGTTTTTTATTGATGATTGGTTTTGCTGTGAGGTGGTCTAATGCACCATGAGATAGGCCAACGGATAAAAACCCAAAACCTAAAATGCCCCATGAAATATATTGAAGATTGATAAGCGACAGAAATAGCGTAATAATAGTAAACAAAAAAGGTAATGCAATAACAGGTAAAGTAGATATTTGCTGTAATATATCTTTTGCTGCGCTTGTAATAAATATACGCTTAGGCAATTTTGAAAAAATTATAACTTCTTCTGAGAGGCTTGTTTTTTCTCCTAAAAAACGTAACACTTTTACAATAGGTACTTTTTTAAATAGTGTTTCAAAAATTACTTTGCCGTACTCAGGACTTTCGTCTAATATTTTTAATAGCAACCGGTCGTAAAAAGCAAACCTATGCCCTCTGTGTTTCCTTTTAGGGAGCTCATTATTTTTAATTGCTTCCATTTGCGTCAAGGCATCTTCTGCCATTGCATGAAAAGCATATCCTGTAGAGCATTTAATCATATTTGCCCTAGCTCCCATGTTTATCCAATTCGTTCCAAAATCTTCAATTTTTATAGTGGATGATGACATAGGAATTACCCCTCTCTCTTCCTCTAAAATATCAAAAGAAACTCCCAATCTATTTATATATTCATTAAGAATTGGTGTTGCTTCATGTTGTGTTAATTTTTCAGTACCAAAACGTGTTAACTCTATTAATGCGGTATCTTCAGTAAAAGGCAGCACATAAACAAACTGCGTGAAATTACTTTGAGAGACATTAAAATCCATCAACACCATTACTGAAGTGTCAAATTTTTTTGTAGCAAGTTTAACTTTTAAGCCATAAAAAGATTGGTATAAATGGCTTTGGTTTTTTTGTGGGGGTAAAAAAATTGGTGGGCGACTATCAAATACTTTATAACCATAAAGTATTTCGTTTGCTAGTCTAACTTCATAATAAGTTGATTTTATTTCTGGATTTTCTTTTAAAATAGAGGTAAAAAAGGTGACATTATTAAGGCCAAGAATATTTTTTGTTTGGTTATACAAATCAATGCCTTTTACATGAAAATAACGTAGTGGATTAATTTGTTGTTTGGCAATACTACCAATTTCTGCACAGTCCCAACTATTACTAACCAAAGGTTTTAAATGTAGGTTTAAGACATCATCTTCAGTTGCCCAAAAGCAAAAGGTTCTGTCATTAGCTGTTTTACTATCTGGCTCTATAATAGCAATGGTTTTACCGGTAAGCAAGCCGTTATCATGCAACCTTAAAAGCAATAAGCAATTTGCAGCACCTAATCCTATAAAAATGAAATCAAATGGTAAAGGCGGATTATTTGCTGATTGTTTCATAGAATACTTGTTAGGTAAAAAAAATAAAAAAGGGGGTGGCATATTATTAAATATACTCCCCCCTTTTCTTGTTCTAATTAGTATTAATCTTCAGAAGTTCTGCTCAAAGCATAAATTACCAAACCAAAACCAATTTTATTAATAGCGTCAGCAATGTTATATACAATATCCATTGCATGAGACGCAGCTGCCGGATCGCTAACTAATTGCATTCCAAACAAGCCACCTGGAGTTCCTAAAATATAACCTAAAGGATAAATTGCCCAGCCAACAAGTACAAACCAAGCAAGCACGCGTGTAGCTTTAGCTACCTGAGTTCCTGCAGTTTGAGCCAATTTGGCAACTTCACCAAACCATATAAGGTAAGCAATGTAAAAATAAGCAGCGCCAGAAATTACACCCCAAAGTACACTATTGCCTCTGTCAATCGTTTCTCCGAAGTAACCTGTTACCAGCATCACTAAAGAGGCAAATATTAATTTCCAAAGCAACTGAATTTTAGCCCCAGCCTTTTTGGTAATTAAATAAAACTCTACACACATTAACGGAACAGTTAAAATCCAGTCAACATAGCGGAAAAATGTTGGAGACTCACCTGTTTCCAGATTGTAACCCCTCATGTAGTAGTAATGCACTGCGGCAATAAATGTAATAAGTCCTGATACCAGCACAGACGTTCGCCACTTTTGAGAAGTATTGTTTAATTCAAAAAAGAAGAATACTGAGGCTGCCATCATAGCCATTGTTCCGATAAAGAACGTAAACGCGACATAGTTATCGCTTGCAATTTTTAAATGTTCCATAATTTTTGTTTAAAGTTTGTGAATATTAGTTAAACAGACGCTCGTTAAAAATGTTTTGAAGATTTGTAAATTATTTGTTTTCAACCACCTCCATAATGCTAAAACACTTCATTAATAAACAAACACAACCTGTGTAAACAAACCAATACATCAAAAAAACTCATATCGTTATACAATGCTATCTAAACAACAGAGGGTTTATATACAAAGAAAAAAACGGCTGTAAAAACTATTTAGCCGCCTAAACTATTAATGCATGTATAGGCATCAATATGCTACTAAGCAATTTAAATATAGAGCGCAAAGGCGCATTACAGATATTAATATCGGGCATAGTATGCAGCAAGCAGTTAGATACGAGCCATCTGGTATTAACATATTAAAAAGACTATGATTTTATTTGCCACTTTGTAGTGGGGTAAAAACACTATTTTTGCCCCACATTTAAGCAAGGCATGGCAAAAACAATAGCAGTAACAGGCGCTAACGGGCAATTAGGCACAGTAATACAAGAACTGGCACACACCATGCCGGGCTTTAATTTTGTGTTTACTGATGTGGCCGATTTGGATATTACCAAACCTGCCGACCTGAAATACTTTTTTAACCTGCATGCCCCAAAATACCTGATTAACTGCGCGGCCTATACTGCTGTAGACAAAGCCGAGAGCGAGCCCGCACTGGCACGCCTGATAAATGCCAAGGCAGTAGAGCTAATGGCTATGGAATGCAAAATGCACAAAACAAAATTTATTCAGGTATCTACCGATTATGTGTTTGATGGCATAGCCAGTGTACCGTATGTGGAGACTGACTTTACCAACCCGCTGGGGGTGTATGGCCTTACCAAATGCGAAGGCGAAGAAGCGTTGATGCTTTCGGGTTGCGATGGGTATGTGTTCCGCACCTCGTGGTTATACTCGGTACACGGGCACAATTTTTTAAAGACTATTTTACGTTTGGGTGCTGAGCGCGAATCCCTGAATATGGTTTACGACCAGGTAGGTACACCCACCCTTGCCGACGATTTGGCAGCCGCCATTTTTACCCTGATAACCGCATTAGACAACAAGCAAAAAGTGCCTACTGGCATTTACCATTTTAGTAACGAGGGCGTAACCAGCTGGTACGATTTTGCCCAGGCAATTGTAGAACTGGCAGGGCTTAAGTGCAAAATAATACCCATACTTACTAAGGAATACCCTACCGCATCGGTAAGGCCTGCTTATAGCCTATTGAATAAAGGCAAGGTAAAGGCAGCGTTGGGTATAGAAATTCCGCATTGGCGCGCAAGCCTAAAACAAGCGGTATCAAAATTGCTATAAAAGGCTAAAAATCGTATAATTGCATGTTTTTCAAATAAACACTTCTATGAAAAGTATTAAATACTCTTTTATTGCCCTTGCCTTATTGGCATTTACAAGCGTTGGTTTTGCACAAGATGCCGGAAAAGCACCGGTAGCAAAAGCGAAGAAAGAAAAAAAAGCCAAGCCTGCTAAAGACAGCGGCCCCGACCTTATTATGCACACCACCCAGGGCGATATTATGATTAAGCTATATGCCGAAAAAGTGCCTTGCACCGTAGGCAGCTTTGTTAGCCTTTGCGAAACACACTTTTTTGATAGCACACTTTTTCACCGTGTGATACCTAACTTTATGATACAAGGCGGCGACCCACTTTCTAAAGGCGCTAAAGCCGGTGTGCCACTGGGTACTGCAGGCCCGGGCTACACGTTTGAAGATGAGTTTGACGCATCTCTAAAGCATGATAAAAAAGGCCTTTTATCAATGGCAAACAGCGGCCCTAACACCAACGGCAGCCAGTTTTTTATTACCGCTGTAGCTACCCCGTGGTTAGATAACAAACACTCTATTTTTGGCGAGGTAACCAGCGGATTGGATGTGGTTGATAAAATCATCAGCCAAAAACGTAACCGCATGGATAGGCCCGATGAGGACCAGATGATAAAGTCGATAGACATTGTAAAAGTTAAGAAACTGAAAAAGCGTATTGCTGCGGCTAAAAAGCTACAGGGCAAAACCTGCCCTACCAAGCCGTATGCCGATAAAAAATAATGTTGGCCCTACAGGGCATTTGAGTGATGAAAGAGAAGATAGACCAGTTATTGGCAGAGATTGATACCCTGACAGCCCAAACCGCTGAACAGGCAGAGGAATTACGCATAAAATATTTATCAAAAAAAGGCTCAATATCGGTTTTGTTTGATGAGTTTAAAAGTGTTGCCCCCGAAGTAAAACGCGAGGTTGGCCAGCACCTTAATCAGCTTAAAAACAAGGCCACCGAAAAGATAAACGCCCTTAAAGAGGCCGTGGAAACTACCGGCGGCACCGTGGTTGCAGGCCTAGACCTTAGTCGCCCGGCAGACCCTATTGCCCCCGGTGCAAGGCACCCGCTTTCAATCATCCTTAACCGTATTTCTGAGATATTCTCGCATATTGGTTTTACGGTAGAAGAAGGCCCCGAAATTGTTGACGACTGGCACAACTTTACGGCCCTTAACTTTGCCGAAGAGCACCCTGCCCGCGATATGCAGGACACATTCTTTGTAGAAGGCGAAGAGAAAATGCTGCTACGCACGCACACATCAACCGTGCAGGTAAAAATAATGCAAACCCAAAAGCCACCCATACGCGCTATTATGCCGGGCAGGGTGTACCGCAACGAGGCTATATCGGCGCGTGCGCATTGCTTCTTCCACCAGGTAGAGGGGTTGTATATTGACGAAAATGTATCGTTTGCCGACCTTAAGCAAACGCTGTTATACTTTGCTAAAGAGATGTTTGGCGAGGAAACCAAAATCCGCCTGCGCCCATCGTACTTTCCGTTTACTGAGCCTAGTGCAGAGATGGACATATCGTGCACCATATGCGGTGGCAAAGGCTGCAACATTTGCAAATACAGCGGCTGGGTAGAGATTTTAGGCTGCGGCATGGTAGACCCTGCCGTGTTAGAAAATTGCGATATCGACAGTAAAAAATACAGCGGCTTTGCCTTTGGTATGGGCGTAGAGCGTATAGCCCAGCTTAAATTCCAGGTAAAAGATTTGCGCCTGTATTCTGAAAACGATGTGCGCTTTTTAGGCCAGTTTAAAAGCGCCCTGTTGTAATACCTTCCACTTATGGCTATCACTTGGTTTGCTGCTGTTAAAGAGGTTTCGGGCCTTTTTAAAGATATTGGCGGCCTTGTGGCAAAAAGCAACGCCACCAAAAAGCTGTTGTATAGCGAGTTGGAGTTGAATCTGAAACAGTTTCAAAATGCCTATAAAACCAAGGCTACGTACGATCAGCTTATTGAAGTACTCTCTAACGAGCGTATTACTAAAGCAAGAGAATCGGCGTTTATCTTTAGCACTATAAAGGCAGGCAAAATAAAAGAAAGCCACGTAAAAGACCCACGCAACAAGCGCTACATTGGCGAAGATTGTGAGTGGCTATTCAATCAACATTGCTGATAAAATAGAAGAGCTGAAAGGGCTTAAAAAAATGAATAAAGGCACGCTGGAGGGCATTACCACTATGAATGTGCCATTGCAGTTTTCTAACCTCTTCTACAAACTAAAATTGCTGGTAGCGTTTATAAAGAGTT
>JAIXUZ010000251.1 GCA_027483285.1 Bacteroidota bacterium | reverse complement strand
TAGCCTTGTAACCATATATGAAAGATCAACTTAACCAAAATATCGATAATCCTGAAGAGCTGGAAAAGCTGTACCGCACAGACAAGCAAGGGTTTAACAGCAGTTTCCGCGAATTATTCAGCGATGGTATAAGCACCGAGTTGCAGCGCTTTTGGGATATCAGGCTGAGGTATGAGTTTCCTGAGGTGGTAAAACAAACCGCTACCGCCATTAGCGAAGGGTTGGTAATTTTCATCCTGGCCTCCGTACTTTGGTTACTTATCCGCTTTCCTTTCGAGCTTTTAAAAGATGAATCAACAATAATTGCTAAATATTACTTTAATGTAATACCCTACCTTTTTGTGGGCAGCATGGGTTTGTATATATTACTTGCCAAAGGCTGGCTCACTGCGCGGTCTGCGCTTAAACTGGGTGGAATTACCCTGTTGGGTATTGGTTATAGCTTTTTGCTTACCGAGGTTAAAGTTGTAAATTCAGATAACGGCTTTGATTACTTTTTTCGCGGTATTGACGGTGGCATTGAAGATGCGCAGCCACTTATCATGGCTTTTTTTCATATGGTTTTCCTGCTGTGGTTTTCCTACTCATTAGCCTTTTCAAACTATAAGCTTAGCGACTGGCGCCGGCGCTTTGATTACATTACATACAACGCCGACCTTGGTATTATCAATGCTATTGTGCATATTGGCATACTGGCCATTATGGGTATTACCATGGGCTTGTTTATGATGATAGGCCTAAGTGGTTTTGTCGAGTTCTTTACCAAAAACGTTGTTACGTTTCTATATATTGCATCGCCGTTTTTAGCAACATATATCTATCGAAAGTATCCTGTAATCGGTACTAAAATAGTACCTGCACTGGCTAATATTTTCAGCGTTTTGGTACTTGCTGTATTGGCTATATTCTTGGTTTCTTTTCCTTTTGCAGACAAAAACCCTTTTGAAGAGCGCGGATTTCTTATACTGTTTAATGTAGTTCAGGTAATAGCCATGGCCATTATATTCTTTGGTTTAACGGGTAGTTTACGCAAGTCAGAATCAACACGTTTCAGCCAGTTGGTGTTATTTTATTTATCAATAGTAACCACTATAATAAATGCTATTGCATTTGCCAGTATAACTTACCGTTTGCTGCATTATGGGTATTCTCCCTTTAAACTTACAGCCACCATTGGCAACCTGGTGTTTTTAATAAATATGGTACTTATTGTTAAGCGTATTTATGGCCTTGTATTTAATAATGACGAGCCCGATAAGCTGGAAAAAACCATTGCCGATTACCTGACAGTTTACGCTATATGGTCTGCCATAGTAGTATTCATTTTGCCCTGGGTATTGTAGACATAATTAAATAGTTAGCAATATATACGGGTAATTGTATTACCTGGTAACCTTTACCCGTTGCGTGCGTATTTAAGTATCAATACCCATCGCTAACAAAAAATCCGACTATGTTAATCCGTTGTAAAACTGCTGCAATACTTATTGCGGTGCTTAGCATCCATTTTTCTGTATTAGCCCAAACCCCACGTGCCACGCTTTACGTATCGGTTAAAAATGCAAAGGGCGAAACCCGCAAGGGGATTGAGGTTTCTATCAGCGATAAAAAAGTCTCTACCGCAACACCCTTGCGCGCCTTTACCGATGAAAGAGGCAATTGTAATTTCAATATTCCGCGCAGTATAACCTATGCCATAAAAGTGGATGACAAAGCTGCAGGCGAGGTTGCTATACCCGCCACAGGCGGCAGTTCTGTTACCAAGACCATTACATTTGAGTTTGCGAAGCCTGTGGTTACTGCTGCCAAAATAGATACCATAAAGTATGCTGTTGGTGCTGAGCTAAAAGCTAACGAAACCGAGGGCATTGGCATTATAAACGTAGGCAATGGAGGCGAGGGTGTTAAAGGGGTAAAAATAACGTTGGTATCAACCAAAATAAACAAGGCCTTTGTTACCTACAGCGGCGATGATGGTGCGGCACGCATGAAACTTCCTCTAAACAACGACTATAAAATTTACACCGATGATATTGAGTTTGGGCACACCTTTAACATGCCCGATATTCCTTATATCAATAAGGGGTTGAAGATTCAATACATACCAACCCACATTACTGAAACTGCCAGCGGCGATACCATTAGTCAAAACCAGAATGATATTACCGGTGCTACGGCCGACAGGGTATATATTTACTTTACCATTACCGAACCCGATGGCCGCACATTGCTTGCCAATGAGCCCATCTACCTTAACTCTACCAAAAGCACTAAGGTATATACCGCTATAACCAACTCGGCAGGCAGGGCAAAATTCCTTATCCCTAAAGATGCTATTTACAGCGTAAACTTTAAGTACGAGCGCGATGTTGACCAACTGGACCTTACCGTAAACAAAGGCTACCGTACTATCGAAATTGATTACAGCTACTTAGGCTCTGCCAACATTGAGAAGTTTTACGATACAGCTAAGCGCGATAAAAACGGTTTCCTTACTGAGTTTATGGTGAGCGAGGTTAAACCACATACTATCCATACCAACTACCTTGAAAAAACAGCTACCGGGTACAACTTAAACTTAGTGGGCGAAGACAGCTACAGCAAAAATGTAGCCTCTTCTCCTCCATCTGTTTCGGGCAATGGCTTGTACATAAGCGGCGGCTACTACTCACGTTATTTTTACGGGTTTGATAAAGCATCAGGTAAAAACATGTGGGGCGTAGAACTGGCCGATGGCGGGGCTTCTGCTTCGGT
>JAIXUZ010000057.1 GCA_027483285.1 Bacteroidota bacterium | reverse complement strand
GCATACTGCTTTTTTGAAAGAACATGTTAATTCGGGAGCTTTTATCCTGACCGGCCCGCGTGAGTTGAAGATTGGCGAGATTTTGATTGCCAATACCAAAACAAAAGATGCGTTAGAGTCTATCTTGGAGAAAGACCCGTTTAAAAAGAACGCCATTGCCGACTATAAAATTATGGAGGTAACGCCTACCATGGCGGCTAAAAAGCTTAACTTTTTGCTAGAGCAGGAAGCGTAGGTTAATCACACTATACAGATATTGAAAAGCCCAGACATTATAGCCCGGGCTTTTTTATGTTATGATTTTTACTGTCAACTAAAACAAATGCACCTGCATGCTAAAGTAAACCATACGGCCTATTTGCGGGCCGCCGAATACCTCAAAACGTTTGTTGTTTAGCAAGTTTGAAGCGCCTATGCGCAATGTTGTTTGTAGTGATTGCAGCTCGTAGCTTATCTGGCTGTCTAACACATTGTAGCTTCTAACAGGGCCTGTAGCAAATGGGCTTTGCCATTGGTAGCTGTCTACCCACTGCCAGTTAAGGCCAAAGCCTAAGCCTTTCCACACTTTAGTGCCACGCACGCCTAAGTTTACTTTGTGTTTAGGGGTGTTGAAGCCGGGGATGATATCATCAGACAACTGCGAGGTGTTTAACGATGCATAGGTGTAGTTTACGTTGGTTTGGTACTTGCTGTTAAAGTAGTATGTTAACCCCGCCGAACCACCATAGCTGGTTACGTTTTGGCTTGCATTGATTGGTATCTGGTAAACGGTGTATTGCTTGGTAAGGATAGCATCTTCGCCGCTTTGCTCGCCGGCTTGGCCTATTTTAGGTTCTACTACGCGTATATCGCCAATAAAATTTTTATAGATGCTGTAGTAGCCGCTAATATCAGCATACAGGCGGCCTTCGAACAATACTCCACGGTAACCTACTTCGGCAGTTTGAACCTGCTCTGGGCGCAGCTTAGCCAGGTTTATGGGTTTTAACAGGTTTGATTGTATCTGGAAGGTAGAGTCGTATACGGCATTATAATCTTGTACCGATGAAAGGGTGTAGAGGTTGTCGTACCCATCTAAGTTTCCGCGCAGGGTAATAGGGCCAAGGTTTAAAAATATAAACTGGTTTTGCAGCGTTGGCATACGGAAGGCCTGCTGTGCCGACACGCGGATAATGTGGTTGGGGTTTATAGATACAATAGCTGATAAACGGGGCGAGAATTGCGGTTTGAAATTTTGGTTTTTATCGCCGCGCAGCGAAACTATTAGGCGTAGGTGGTCTTTAAAGAATTTTTTAGAGCCTTGCACAAATGCGCCATACTCATAGTTAGAGATGGTGTTGAACCCTTTAGAAGGGTCGTCGGCATCTATTAACGTATCAGAGAAAATAGTACCCTCTGAGTTTGGCCTGAAATAGCGTGCTGAAGCACCGGCAATTAAATCGACAGCTTTAACCGGAATATTATACTGCACATCGGCATGGTAAAGGGCAGAGCGGTCTATAAACTTAGAGCCTGAAGACAGGCGGCCATCGTTAACCACTAAGTTGCGCACAGAATCAAACTTTGCAGAGCCTGCGCCATACCACTCTAATGCCGCAGCCGAAGATGCTACGTTGGTAGCAGCCTGCACATCGCCAAGGTTGGCATCTTCATCAAACCCGTTGGTAAGCGAATCAATCACATCAAAATAAGAAGAAAGGTATTTTTTGATATAATCGCCAACGTTAGCCTTGGCAATGTTAACGCCGGTAAAAACAATATCGTAGCTGTTGCCTGCATTTTCTTTGGTGGTATACACACGGGCCATTAAGCGTTTGCTTTGAAACTCCAGCTTGTGTTGCTGAAACTGTATATCGCGTATGGCGTAGCGGTTGGTGCCCTGGTAAATGGCGCTGCCCAAACCAAACTTGCCGGTGTATGACAGGCTTGTGCTATCGTTAAAACGGTAGTGCAGTTCAGCTCCCAGTTTGAGGCTTGATACTCGGTTGTCGGCAAGGTCGTTCTCAATCCAGCCGGGTGCTTTAATGGTACGTTTGCCAAGGCCCTGGAATACTACAGGGTTAAAGCCCATGTAATCGTTCAGTGCTAAATATTTGTCGCGGTCTTCTTGCGATATGGTGCTGTCGTATTGCAGCTTGTTAACAATGGCACTTAGGTCTTGCGTGGTTTCAATATCGCCATACTTATTGGTGGCAGTGTCTTTTGCAATCCAGTCTTGCGCTTTCATATAGCCACCCGTAAGCTTAACCGCCCACTTGTTGGTTTTGCCAAATACTTTGGCATAGCGAAACTGGCCGTCTATCATATCGCGCGAGCCACCTTTAAGTAATACATCAAGCCCTTGGTAATCGTAAGGGTTTTTGGTTTTCATGCTTACTACACCCTGAAAGGCATTGGGGCCGTAAAGGGCCGAGGCTGCGCCGGTTACTACTTCAACAGAAAATAAGTCAAGGTCGTTGGCGCCTACAAGGTTGCCTACCGAAAAGTTTAGGCCTGGTGCCTGATTGTCCATCCCGTCTATCATTTGCACCACTCGCACAGGGGCGGTAGTGTTAAAGCCACGCATGTTTACCGATTTAAAGCCCATACTGGCGGTGGTTATATCAACGCCTTGCATACTGCTCATACTTTGGTAGAAGTCGCCACCGGGGTTGGCTTCAATATCGCGAATGCCCATTTTTTTAATATCAACGGGCGATTCTAAAATGCTTTCGGAAACACGGGAGCCAGTTACTACGGCTTCTTTAAAGGTAACGCCTACAGCTTTGGCGGTAAAATTTACCTCTTTTACGCCCTTGGTAACGGTTACTGATGATTTTTCGTAGCCCAGGTAAGTAACCTCCAGCACTGCATTGTCTGCGCCTTTAAAGTCTACATCGAGCTTGTAGTTGCCAGCGGCATCGGTGCTGGTGCCGTTGGTGGTGCCTTTTACCACCACAGTGGCAAAGCCCAGGGGTTGTTTGGTGGTTTCATCTGTTACCTTGCCTGTAACGGGTTGTACCTGTGCAAAAGTAGCGGCTGTAAACAGGGTTAATACAAAAGTAAATAGGAACTTTTGGTAGATGTTCTTCATACGTAGTAATAGCATTAGGTTGACTAAGAGGCAAATTAGTTTTTTTTCTGAATTAAAGAGATAAAGAATTAAAAAATTAATGAATGATAGTTTTGAGATTGGGTAACTATTTGGAACGGCGCACCGTACATAGCTTCCATCCTGACAATACGCTAACAACATGAAACTAAAAGCACTTATGCTGCTGCTTGCCGCGCTTACAACAGGCTTAACGGCCAATGCGCAATTACTAAAAAAACTGCCACGTGCGGTACAAAAAGACCTCAAGAATTTGAAATATATTTCAAGCGGAAGCTATCATTTGGTTACTTACAACAAAACAACATTTAGGCTTGATACAGTTACAAGTTTAGTGCAGGGGTTTTATCTTTCGGCATACGAGGTTACAAATGATGATTGGCATATGTTTCATAAATCAATAGTAGCAAGAGATAGTAAAGATGAAGCCATGCGCTATATGCCCGATACTGTGGCATGGATAAAAGCTTTCCCTTATTCGTACAATGAGCCTATGGTCAATATGTATTTCTGGCATCCCGGCTATGCAAACTACCCTGTAGTTGGTATCACATGGAACCAGGCAAAAGAATACTGCGACTGGAAGAGCGAGCAGATAAACAAGAAACTAAAAGAGGAAGGCGTTACTGATTTTATAGTTGTACTTAGGATGCCCACAGAAAATGAATGGATGTATGTAGCAAACCCTGACTATAAAACACATAATGAGTTGCTAAAAAGCAAAAGCTATAAAAGCAACCTGGTATCGTACAACGGATTGATAGACAAGGATGGTTACCAAGCTAATTTTGGGCCTATAACTGATACTTTAGATTATATGTTTAAATCGTTTATTGATGATGGGGCATTTCATACGGCTAATGTAAACAGCTATAAACCCAATGTTTTTGGACTTTACAACATACGTGGCAATGTAGAAGAGTGGGTGAGTGATGAAAGCACTATGCCGCAAACAGGAGGACAGTACCTGCAAATTATGATTCCAAAAACTACCGAAGCCAATACCACCCTGCATAGCGCTAAAGGAGGTTCTTGGTACGATGGCCCTTATTACCTGTCGCAAAAAGCAAGTAAATCATACCCTGCCAATACATGTTCGCCAATTACTGGTTTTAGGGTTGCTATGGATATTGTAGAGTTGAAACCTGCGGCTGGTAAATAATGAAAAAAGCGCTATTGCTTTTTATTACCTGTTGTATTGCGTGCAGTTTGCAGGCGCAAATTTATGTGCCAAAAAAGCTGAAAGGAAAGGCAGGAAAGTACCTAATGGATATGATGTATGTGCCCCAAGATACGCTGTACCATAGGCTAAGGCAATGTTTTGGGCTAAGCCTAAAACTGTCGGCAAAATCAGTTGTAGGCCAGTTTTACCTTTGCGAGTATGAAACAACTAATAAAGACTGGCTGGGATTTGTGCATGCTATGGAAAGCAAATACGGTAAAATGGGTGCATACAAGTTTTTGCCCGACACTAACAGCTGGTTTAATGTTATACAGCCTTATTATGACCGCGCACTTGATTGGGATTGGTATTTGCGGCACCCCGCCTTTGCAAACTACCCGGTAGTGGGAGTTACCTGGTTGCAGGTGCAGGATTTTATTGCTTGGAAGAATACACAAATAGATAGCCTGCTTAAGGCGCAGGGCATTACAAACTATAAAGTAATATTTAGGCTGCCAACGTCTAATGAGTTTGAACTTGTATCGCAACATAAATATAACCCCCAATGGGGATTGCTTAGTGTTAAGGGGGGCTACCTGGCTAATTTTGGCGTAATAAAGGATTCAACCGGATATGTATTTAAAAGCAAAGAAAATGATGGGTATGAAACAACCGGCCCGGTTGATGCTTACTACCCAAACAACCTGGGGATTTACAATATTAAAGGCAATGTAGAGGAATGGGTGAGTGATGAGTATAAAGGTTATCCGCGAAGTACATCGTATGATAAATGGCTGAATATTGATACTACGGCGGTTGATACTGCAGTGCATATATGCAGGGGTGGGTCGTGGTTTGACGGGCCGTATTACTTGTATCCTACTGTAACAAAAGCGTATCCGCCAAATGCTTGCTCTGCTTTTACGGGTTTTAGGTTGGCGATGGATGTGGTGGAGGTGAAACCGGCGGCGGGTAGGTAAGGGGCTATTGTTTATTGTAACATGCGGATGGTACTTCGCTGCCGGGGGTATTACTTTTGTCTTATGCAGACGGCACTTACTTTTTCCTTGATGAAAAAGTAAGCAAAAAATCAACGGCTGATATTTCTTAACGACCCGCTACGGGTTGCTCACTAAAATTGGCAAACTCGTCCTGCGGACTCAAACAGCGCCAATTTTGAACGTTCGCTTTCCTTGCGGGTTCCCCGTTTCGAAATATAGGCCGGTCCTGTTTCTTGAACATACTTATTCTGGCTAATTTCAATTTTCATTTTCTATGAGCATATAATTATTGTGGCTCTCTAATTATTGAAATGTGTAGTTGTAGTAGCTGTTGTTGGCTATAAACTTATGGAGTGTTAAATGGCCGTTGAGGAAGTAGAAGGTGTATTCACCGGAAAGGAGGAGGTCTTTGTTTTTTACACTGACGCTGTTGCTTGTATGAGTTAACACGATGGTTTTTTCATTCACCTTATAGGTGCCACTACCTGTTGCCAGGTTGCCATAGTTATAGTCGTAGGTTCCATCGGGTTTAAAATTGACTGATACATAGGTTTGGGTAAAATGTACCTCATTAGGGAAGTTGATGGATGGCTCGCGCAACTCGGCCGCTCCATAGTATTTGCGCGGCTGGAAAGGGATAATGGTAAATACTTGTGAATATGCAGTTTTATAGCCGTTTGCAGCCGTTATACTTAAATAATACCGCCCCGGTTTTGTTATTGGCTGGTGTAGTTGGGAGGTAAAAGTCTTAACCGTATCGGTTTGGGGCATGCCGCAGTCCATAATCTCCTGCGTGTTATCGTATACCAACGTATCTACAATGCCGGGCCTTACTTTATAAATTTTGTAGGTTAATTGGTTGCTTCCACAATCGCCGTTAAGGTTGAATTTAAGGGGTGTTGTAGATTCAACAGTGAACTTAAATATATCATTTACCTGGTATTCTGTTTTAGTGAGAATAATATTAACGGACGAAATGGTAGACGCTGTTAAAGCGGTGTGAGGAGCTGCGGTATTGGTTGTAAACCAATCGTGCCCCGGTTGCGCGTTGCAAAGAGTAATCAGCAGTAAGAAAAAGGGGAGTAAAATATTTTTCATCATATACGTATGATGTGTAACGCAGTTTTTCTGCATAAAAAGCCCCGACAGTTTTGTCAGGGCTTTTAAAATAGTAACTATAACTGCTTGGTGAGATAATCAGCACTGCGCTTTGTATTACAAAGCTTGTAATCCTGCTTACGCAGGAATGACAATTAGCTAAGGGTGTTTTCCTTTTAAAGGGGGATCTTTTTTATTTGCCTATGCGCTCTACGTGGATGTAGCCTTTGGTATCGCCAATGGTAGATTTGGCAAAGGTACCGTACACGCGTGTTTTGCCTTTTATAACCTTGCCTGT
>JAIXUZ010000185.1 GCA_027483285.1 Bacteroidota bacterium | reverse complement strand
GGCATTGCTGGCAGTAAAAAGTTCGTCAACCGCTTTATCAAGGCTTTTACTCAGCTTTTTATTTATATCGGCTGCATGCAGGCCAAAGCCGGCGCGTAGAAACAGGTGCTGCAGTTTTCGTTGTTGCGATACCATACTTATAGGGTTTGATTAATGGAATTACAAAAGCCGTTCCAAACTGTTTGACTATTATTTATTGCAAAGGTTACATGCCTGCTTAAATATTATGTTTTGATTAAGAGTTACCTGTACCATTGCCATTAGATTGCAGATGTTTATTATTGTACCTAAATATCAGAATTATGAAAAGGCTATTAATATTCTTATTTATAATTATTTACAGTGTTGCAAATGCACAACAAATAAGTAATGATGTAATTGAAAGAATTGCATTCGGGTCGTGCAACAGCCAGGACAGGCCGCAAGAAATATGGTATAAAATTATTGACCAAAAACCACAGCTCTTTATTTTTTTAGGGGATAATATTTATGGTGATACTGAAGACATGGATATACTTAAGAAAAAGTATGACCAGCTTTTAGAAAAGCCAGGCTATATTGAACTTAAAAAGAACACAAAAGTACTTGCTACCTGGGACGACCATGACTATGGCGTTAACGATGGGGGAAAGGAATACCCTAAGAAAGTAGAATCGAAAGAATTGTTTTTAAAAGTTTTTGATGAGCCCGCAGTTAGCGAGCGTCGCAATCACGAGGGCATCTATACATCTTACCTTTATGGACCCAAAGGCAAGCGCCTGCAAGTTATTATGCTGGATACGCGCACCTTTAGAGATAGCCTTTGCTGGGCAGGAAAGGATGAAGATTGCATTGGTGAATACGGGAAATGCACCGACACATCTAAAACTATGCTAGGTAAAGAACAATGGAAATGGCTTGAGGCGCAATTGAAGGTTGATGCAGACTTGCGTATAATTGGTACAAGTACACAGCTGCTGCAAGATTTTAATGGTTGGGAGGGCTGGATAAATATGCCCCACGAACGTGAGCGAATGATTAAACTAATTGCTAAAACCAAAGCAAATGGTGTATGCTTTATTAGTGGCGATGTGCATTACGGAGAAATATCGATGCTGAAAAGAAAAGGGTTATACCCAATTTATGATATTACATCGAGCGGGCTAACCCACGGCCACTCTTGCGCAGGGCCTAATATTTTAAGGGTGGGCGGTTGTTATATGCAGCCCAATTTTGGTTTGATAACCATTAATTGGGAAGCTAAAAACGGCCCGCAAATTACTTTTGAATTGCGCGATGCAAAAGGTGATGTAAAACTTAAGCAGGAAACAAGCGGGAAACAACTATCGTTTTAGGTTGATTGTTAAAGTTGATTTAAAGCGCTGTTAATAATAGGGTTGCAGGTGATTAATATATTGCCTGCCATGAACGAAGCGGCAAAGACAAAAGATAAAGTACGCGTATTGCTTGTAGATGATGAGCCTGATGTATGTGAGTTTATAGGCTACAATCTTAAAAAGAGTGGTTTTGCTGTAACAACTTGCAGCAACGGAAAACAAGCCATTAAAAAGGCAATGCAGTTTAGGCCCCATGTTATTATAATGGATGTAACCATGCCTGAGATGGATGGTATACAGGCCTGCAAAATGATGCGTGAAAATTCTATATTTAAAAATACTATTATTGCTTTTTTCTCTGCCCGAAATGAAACATTGGTATATAGAGATGGTTTTAGCGCGGGTGGCGATGACTATATTTATAAACCATCAGACCCGGCAGTAGTAGTAGCCAGGATTAATGCTTTGGTTGAGAAATTTTTCCCTACCCGTTTCCCTACAATGGTGGCTTAGTCGCTATTTTTATTTCCAGCCAGTAATTGCTTCCCTGCCAGCATAAAGTTAAACTCTGCCGCCAGGTTTGTTAGCAATTCTTTATCATCGGCCATTACCTGGTTGTCATCTTCGTTCTCAACTTCATTTACTAATGAATCTTTATTGTATTCATATAACGACCATCCTCCGTTATTGTATTCTAAAGCAGTTAAGTTTTCAATCCAATCGCCTGAGTTTAGGTACATTACTTTGCCATCCTCATTGCTCATTTCGCGCATTTGCGGGCGGTGTATGTGGCCACAGATAACGAAATCGTATTGTTGTGCTATAGCATGGTTTGCGGCTGTTTGCTCAAAGTCATCTACAAACTTTACAGCTTTTTTTACGCTATCTTTTATAGTTTTTGATAGCGAAATTTTCTCTTTACCAAAGAAATTCAATACTCGGTTTATAAATCGGTTTAGCAGGATAAGGTAATCATAACTTTTGCCACCAATTATGGCTAAACGGCGGGAATATTTCATTGATAAATCAAATACATCGCCATGAAATATCCATTGCTTTTTTCCATCAATTTCCAGTACCAGCTTGTTTACCAGTTTAAACGAACCCATTTCAAAATCGGTAAAACGGCGCAGCACATCATCGTGATTACCTGTAATATAATATACAGGTGTGCCCGAAGAAATGATGTTGACAATATCCTTAACAACTTTCATGTGTGACTTTGGGAAATAGCTTTTATTAAACTGCCAAACATCTATTATATCGCCATTAAGCACTAACATTTTAGGCTTAATACTTTTCAAATAATGGTGCAGTTCTTTGGCATGGCAACCGTAAGTACCTAAGTGCGCATCAGAAATTACAACTATTTCAACTTCTCGTTTTTCTGTTTTCATGTGCTTGTATTGGGCTAGTATATTCGGCAAGCAAATGTCTGACAGTATTGTAAAGTGGGTATGAAGGCAGAGTTAATATTTAATGAACAGATAAATAGATAAAGGATAAAAAAGTGCTACGCTAAAATCCTGCCCCTCGCTAAACTCGGGTACTCCCTTTATTTAAAGGGAGATTAATTAGAATACAATCCGTTGAAGAGAACTACGCGCCAGCCATCGGGGTCTTCGTAAATAAGGCCTTTGCCCAACCAGTATTCATTTTCAGGGGCTACGGGTTGGTGGCCGTGGCTTTCTATTAATTCTACCGCAGCATTATATTCCTCTTCGGTTGCGTAGTATATAACTAAAAGATTGTCTAACGATGGAGCAGGGCAGGGGCTACCGTTGATATGTTGGGTAAATTCTAAATGGATGTTTGCGCCTTTAATACCCAGCATAATACCATCGTAGCCATCATGACCGCTAAAGCTGCCAATTATAGGCATGCCTAAGGCCATATTATAAAACTCAGTTACTTGTTTAAGCTTATCGGTAGGGCGGGCAATACGTACCTGCGCTGCAGCAATGCTCACTATTCAAAAGATTTTACAGTGCGGGTGATAATATCAATGCAATCATCTATTTGTTCAGCAGTCATTACCAAGGGAGGGGCAAAACGGATTATATCGCCGTGGGTGGGTTTGGCTAACAGGCCATTATCACGCAAAGCCAGGCAGACATCCCAAGCATCTTTGCCCTTGTGTGGTGTTATATGTATGGCGTTTAGCAAGCCTTTTCCTCGCACCGCAGTAATTAAAGGCGAGTTAATTGCCCGTAAACCGTCACGAAGCCTTTCACCTAAAACGGCGGCATTTTCAGCCAGGTACTCTTCTTTAACAACCTCTAATGCAGCCATTGCTACTTTACAAGCTAATGGATTGCCACCATAGGTGCTGCCATGCTGGCCGGGCTTAATGGTAAGCATAATTTCGTGTGATGCTAAAACGGCACTTACCGGATAAACACCACCTGCCAGTGCTTTGCCGAGTATTAATACATCAGGCTTAACACCTTCATGGTCGCAAGCAAGAAGTTTGCCTGTGCGGGCAATGCCCGTTTGAATTTCATCAGCAATAAATAAAACGTTGTGCTTTTTACACAATGCAGATGCCTGTGCTAAATAACCATCATCAGGCACAATAACACCAGCTTCGCCCTGTATTGGTTCTATTAAAAAACCAGCTATATTTTTATTTTCTAATGCTATTTCAAGTGCAGCTAAATCATTGTATGGAATATTGATAAACCCGGGAGTATAGGGCCCGTAGTTGGCTTTAGCATCAGGGTCGGACGACATAGACACAATAGAAATGGTACGGCCGTGGAAATTATCATTGCAAACTATAATTTCGGCTTTGTTTGCTTCCACGCCTTTTACTTCGTATGCCCATTTGCGGCAAAGTTTAAGGGCTGTTTCAACCCCTTCGGCACCGGTATTCATTGGCAGCACACGGTCAAAACCAAAGTATTCGCATAAATAGCGCTCGTATTCGCCAAGCAAATCATTGTAAAAAGCGCGCGATGTAAGTGTTAATTTTTGCGCCTGCTCTATAAGAGCCCCAATAATTTTAGGGTGGCAATGGCCTTGGTTAACCGCAGAGTATGCAGAAAGGAAATCGTAGTAGCGTTTACCTTCTACATCCCAAACAAAGACCCCTTCGCCTTTGGATAATACAACTGGTAACGGATGGTAATTATGTGCCCCGTAATTATCTTCAAGATCTATAAGTTCTTGTGTGCGTGTGGTGGTATAAGTTGTTGCAGATTGCATAGTGTAAAGATAAGAATTTAGCTGATAGCTTGTAGCTGTTAGCTTATAGTACTAAAGAATTTAGTATGAATATTAGCCGGCTAATTATCTGGTAAACCTGCGCTTGCGAAGAAAGTATTGGATAAGGCCAAACAGTAATACTAATATTGTAGGGATTGCAACGTTAGTAAGCTGGATGTTCAACTTGTTTTTAACGATTTTCTTTTTGTCTAACGGGCGAACCATTACCTCGCGGGCGCGGGCCGAAATTAAACCACTATCATCGCATAGAAAGTTAAGTGCATTGATAATAAAGGTTTTATTGCCATAGGTAGCACCGGTAAAGCGGTCAAGGTCTAATGGGAATATTTTGCCCTGTGTTTTAGAAACATCGTTACGCAGCACATCGCCATCAGAAATAACAATCTGGCGAGAAAAAGCTGAACGGTCTTTAAAGCCGATAACCTTGCTAGTATCTATTTGTGGGCTAACCCTATTTTTAAAATTAGAGTTAAAGAAGCCCTCTAGCAATATAGCCATTGGCAGGTAACGCTTGTCGTATTGTTTTTCATCAGGCTCTTCGCTAAATATATTAAGGCTAATACGCGACGGGGCGTTTATATAACGAGAGTACTTAGATGTATGCAACAGGACATATTTTTTAATGTCTTTGTTGGTTCCAACAGTATCAATAGTATTGGCAAACTGCATACGGATACCATTCAGGTTTTTTACAATTGGGTGCTTACTGGTAGGTAATGAAATAGGGTAGAAATACCAAGGGAACAGCTTTTGAATTGGCTTACCGTCTACCATCTCTGTAACCACTGGTATAGGTGCCGCATTTAGGTCCATTACCAAATTGGTGTTTATGCGTACGCCATAGTTGAAGAGCATATCCTCCAGGTTAAGCTGCATAGGGTAGGCAAGGGTAGTGGGGTTTGCCTGCAAACTATCCATGCTGGCAAACACATTATCAATACACCATAGTATTTTACCGCCATACATAAGGTATTGGTCGATAAAGAACTTGTCGTCCTCGCTAAAGGCAGAATCAGGCTTTGCTATTATAATGGCAGAGTACTTAGGTTTGATAACAACCTTGTTGGTATCTTTCTCATCTTTAGCCCTTTCTACCAGGCTATTTACTTTGCCGCCAATGTTTACACGCTCCACATTATAATATTCGCCCAATGATGTACGGATGTCGTCTGTTTCAATCTCACTCAGTTCACCGTGGCCTTTAATAAAGCCAATTTTTAGCTTATCCTTAACATCAAACTTGCGAAAGGCATTTGAAAACTGATACTCTAGGTTATTGATAGAGTTGTAGCACATAGCCTCTTTACTAAGGCCGTTTTGTACCTGCAATAGTTCAACCGGTATATCAACACCTTTGTAGGTAATTAAGGCATCAGGGAATATGTAATACTCTTTCTTAGTATCGTGCTGGGTATACTTTAAGCCCTTTTTAGCTAATTGCGTATATATTTTCTCCCGTTCTTTTTTAATAGGGTTTTCTGAAGGGTCGATAAACTCATACTCAATATTACCGTTAAAGGCGCGCATCTCGTCCAGCATATCGCGGGTGGCGTTGCGCAGCTTTAAAAAGTAGGCAGGCAGGTCGCCATCAAGATACACCTTAATGGTAACGGCATCATCAATGTTATTAAGTAAATCAATAGTAGGCTGGGTAAGGGTAAAGCGTTTTTCAGCCGTTAAGTCTAACCGCCTAAAGGTTAAGCTGCTTACCACGTTTAGCAGCACTATTATAATAATGCCCGCTAACAGGGCCAGGATATCACGTTTTTTAAACTTGCTCTTCAT
>JAIXUZ010000302.1 GCA_027483285.1 Bacteroidota bacterium | reverse complement strand
TGGAACTAATATTGGTTGAAATAGGTAAAACGGTTGAGATTAGCTAATGAGCTAATTGGTTGATTGAAAAATAACCAATTGAAACAGATAGAGACTAGAATAAACATAACATCAGCTAATTAGCTCATCAGCTAATCAGCCAATTAAAATAGAAGATGGCAAAAATAATAGCAATAGCAAACCAAAAAGGGGGCGTAGGCAAAACTACCACCGCCATTAACCTGGCAGCCAGTTTAGCCGTGTTGGAAAAGAAAACCCTGTTGATAGACGCTGACCCACAGGCCAACGCTACATCGGGTATTGGTTTTGACCCACGCAATGTAAAAGCAAGTATATACGAGTGCATTATAAACGAGGTGGAGCCAAGGGATGCTACATTGCAAACCGAAACGCCAAACCTTGACCTTATACCTGCGCATATAGACCTTGTAGGTGCTGAGATTGAGATGATTAACCTGCAGAACAGGGAGAAAATGATGAAGGCCTGCCTTGAAAAGGTACGCGACCAATATGATTTTATCATTATTGATTGCTCACCATCGCTAGGCTTAATTACGGTTAACGCTTTAACAGCAGCCGACTCTGTAATTGTACCCGTGCAATGTGAATACTTTGCATTGGAAGGCTTAGGTAAATTATTGAATACCATTAAGATAGTGCAAACCCGTTTAAATACTGAGCTGGAGATTGAAGGTATATTGCTAACGATGTTTGATAGCCGTTTGCGCCTGTCTAACCAAGTGGTAGAAGAGGTGAAAACCCATTTCCAAACCATGGTGTTTGATACCATTATACAACGCAACACCCGTTTGGGCGAAGCGCCGAGCCATGGGCAATCAATAATTATGCACGATGTAAACTCAACAGGAGCAATTAACTATTTGAACCTGGCCCGTGAGATATTACAGAAGAATAACCTTACCCAGATACCTACTGAGGATAAGATAATTAACGTAGAAAACGTAGAAGAAAACTAATGAGCACGCCAAAGAAACAGGCTTTAGGAAGAGGATTAAGCGCGCTGCTTCAAAACTCTGAAACAGATATTACTACCAAATCGGCTACCGGAGTGGTGGCTGGTTCTATTGCATTGCTACCTATAGAGCAGATAGAGGCTAACCCTTTTAACCCCCGCAACCGTTTTGAGCAGGAGGCTTTAGAAGAGTTATCGCAATCGATTAAAGAATTGGGCATTATACAGCCAGTAACGGTGCGTAAGCTTGGTTACGATAAATACCAGCTGATATCGGGCGAGAGGCGTTTTCGTGCATCGCAGATAGCAGGGCTTACCGAAATACCTGCCTATGTGCGCATAGCCGATGATAAGACGGTATTGGAGATGGCCATTGTTGAGAACATCCAACGCGAAGACCTTAACCCTGTAGAGGTTGCCTTAAGCTTTCAACGCCTGATAGAAGAATGCAACCTTACCCAAGAGCAACTGAGCGAAAGGGTAGGTAAAGGCCGCGCTACGGTAACCAACTTTTTGCGTTTGCTAAAACTACCCGTTGAAATACAGGCTGCATTGATAAACAAGCGCATAACCATGGGTCATGCCCGACCCTTGATAGCCCTTGATGATGTTGCCCAACAGCTAAACCTGTTTAAGCAGATTATAAACGAAGAGCTTACAGTACGTTCTGTTGAAGAACTGGCTAAGAATAGCGGAAAGGGTAAGGCTGCTAAGGCCGAACCTAAATCGGAAGACCTGAAAGAACTACAAAAAAGCCTGGCCGAATACTTTAGCGCCAAAGTTGACGTTAAAAAGCAAAACGGCAAAGGCAGTATAGTTATTAAATTTGGTTCGGATAAAGAATATCAACGCATACTTGAGCTTATTAAGCCTAACTAAAATCGGTGTGCTTAAGGGGCAATGGGCGCTTCTGCCTATTGTCCTGTTGCTGCTATTGCCGTTGGCAATGCAGGCTCAAATGCCGGTTGATAGCGCTAAAATAGACAGCACCCAAAAGGCAAATTTAGAATTGCTTAAAAATACCAAAGGCTCTACTACCACACCCACAACCCCCACAGATAACAATAGTCCCATTATTATTGTCCCAACAACTTCGCAAGTAACTGGTAAAGATACGTTGCGCAAACGTGGCAAGCCTGCAGTGACTGATACCATCAAAAAACATTCACCTAAAAAGGCTACCATTTATTCGGCGTTACTGCCTGGCCTTGGCCAGATATATAACCATAAATGGTGGAAGGTGCCTATTTTGTATGCAGGGTTTGCCGGGGTTGGGTATGCTATAGGCTTTAACCAGAAATACTATTTAGACTTTAGAGAGGCGCTAAAAGACCGTATAGACGAGGATCCTAATACGATAGACCCTTATGTAAATAAATACTCCAGCGCCAACCTGGACCAGTTGCAGCGGTATTACCGGAAAAACAGGGACCTATCGTACATTATACTGGGTGCGGTATATGTGCTAAATATTATTGATGCGAACGTTGATGCCCACCTGTTTAACTTTGACGTGGGGACCGACCTAAGCCTGAATATTAGTCCCGCAGCCATACCAACCTATGCCGGTTATGGCGGAGGGCTATCACTAACATTAAAATTTAAGAAATAAAGCCTGTAATAAAACCTATGAACATAGCACTAATTGGGTATGGTAAAATGGGGCGCGAGATAGAGCAAATAGCTTTGCAGCGCGGCCATACTATACTTTTTAAAGTAGATGTAGACAATAAAGAAGTGCTACAAAGCAAGGAGTTTAAAATGGTGGACGTTGCTATAGAGTTTACATCGCCCCACTCGGCAGTGCAAAATATAAAGGACAGCCTTGCTAATGGCGTTGCTGTAGTGGTTGGCAGTACCGGATGGTATAATGAACTATCAGAGGTTAAAAAGTATTGTGAAGAGCATAGCGGAGGTATGTTTTATGCATCGAACTTTAGCTTGGGAGTGAACATATTTTTTGAGTTGAACAAAAGGTTAGCTCAATTGATGCAAATGGCTGAAGGTTATGATGTTGAAGTTACAGAGATACACCATACTGCTAAGCTTGATGCCCCCAGTGGAACGGCTATTACCATTGCCGAAGGCTTATTGGGAAGCTACCCCGCTAAAAAGCAATGGGTAAGTGTAGAAGGCGATAACAGAGTTGAAGCAAGGGAGGATGATTTGATTATAAAATCGTTGCGGATAGACCCGGCGCCGGGTACGCATACGGTAGAATACAAATCGGCGGTGGATAGGATTGAGATTACACATGAGGCGTTTAGCCGCAAAGGTTTTGCAACCGGAGCTGTGCTGGCCGCCGAATATTTACAAGGTAAAAAGGGTGTTTACACCATGGCTGACTTATTGAAACTATAGATAAAACTTAACTATGATTGTTATTAAACTCGCTATCGGTATTTTGTTTTTTATAGGTCTGCACATAGGCCTGTGGAAACTGTTTGAAAAAGCCAAGTACAAGGGCTGGTATAGCTTTGTACCTATATACGACCTTGTGATATGGCTTAAAATTATTAAAAAACCATGGTGGTGGATATTGATATTGATAATACCGGGGGTTAACATCATTTTGTTTTTGGTGATGTTGTATAACCTGGCTGAAGCCTATGGTAAAGACAGCGCAGGCGAACGTGCCCTGGCTATGTTTGCCTTCCCCGTGGTATTACCTATGTGGGGCTTTGATAAGCATGTTAAGTTTTTGGGTATGGATACCAACCGCAAGCCTAGCAGTGGAGAACAGTGGCTTGATGCTATTGTATTTGCTGTTATAGCTGCTACCATTATCCGTACATTCTTTATAGAGGCTTTCCAGATACCTACCTCATCAATGGAAAAGAGCCTGATGGTGGGTGATTATTTGTTTGTAAGCAAGGTAAGCTATGGGGCACGGTCGCCAATGACACCGCTGACAATACCTTTTACTCACAGCACCATGCCATTGAGTACTGAAACACCATCGTACCTGGAGTGGTTGACGCTGCCATACTTTCGCCTGCCCGGCTTAGGCCATGTGGAAAGGGGTGATGTTGTGGTGTTTAATTTCCCTGCGGGAGATACAGTAGCCACAAGACACTCTAATGAAACTTACTATCAGTTGGTTAGGGATAATGGCTTTAGCGAGGTGAACACTAATAAGGCAGAATGGGGTAAAGTAGTTTACAGGCCCTTGGATAAACGCGACCACTATGTAAAGCGTTGCTGGGGTTTACCGGGTGATAAGCTTGAAATAAAGAACGATACTCTTATTATAAATGGAGAACTACAAGCTTTCCCTGCCAATGCACAGTTGAGGTATGATGTGTCTTTTAGGAGCATGAACAACTTAAAGGACTTAGGGTCAACCAAAGAGGATTTCAGGTGTTGGAGAGGTGGTGGTGGTTTGCCTATACCATTTGCCAAGATGAAGGAATATGCCAAAGTAGCTACTATAAAAGGCGTTGCTAAGCAAGTAGCTTTTAGTCCCACCGCTATAATACCTAACGATACATCATTGGCTAACTGGACAGTACAGAACTTTGGACCTATACACATACCCAAAGAGGGAGAAACCATCACCCTTGATAAAATGAATATAGGCATGTATGGGCGTTGCATCACAGCATACGAGCATAATACTTTGGAGCAAAAGGATGGAAAGGTGTTTATTAACGGACAGCCAGCTACAACATATACCTTTAAGCAGGACTATTTCTTTATGCTGGGTGATAACCGCCATGGTTCGGCAGATTCACGCTTTTGGGGCTTTGTGCCTAACGACCATATTGTAGGCAAGCCGGTTATGGTGTGGATGTCTATGGACCCTGATGGTACCTTCCCTATGAACATCCGCTGGGAGCGCCTGATATCATTTGTTGGCAAAGAGAATGGTATAACCCGTTCATACGGTATTCACTTCTTAATACTGATAGCCTTGATAACAGCGCTGAATAGCCTATACAAAAACGGCAAGCTAGATTTTATTAAACTAAGGAAGTAATTGCGATTGAAATATATAGATTGAAAAAATCCCGCTCGCAGCGGGATTTTTTTATTACCCTATAAACACATCAAAGCCCCCGATAATACTACCGGAGGCCTTGGTGCCTAACTAATTACTAATCTAAAAAACAGACTAATATTATTTCTTGCCGAATACCTTTTGCAGTAAGCTGGTTACCTGGGCAGCAGGGTCTTTACGAATCTTGGTTTCTTCCTGGGCTATAAGTTTAAACAACCCTTCAATAGCCTTAGTTGTTACATAATCTTCAAGGTTAGGGTTTTGCTTTATAACGCCTGGTATTTTGTTATACTTGGTAACAATAGGGGTCCAATACCTGGTAAGCTGCACTTTAGCAATGGCTTTTTTAACCACCGGCATAAACTTAACCTTAAGTTCAGTTTCGGTTTTGCCGCGCAGGTAAACGGTAGCGGCATCGTCGCCACCATTTAAAATCTGCAAGCCATCATTAATAGTAAGGGCTTTAACAGCATTAACAAAAATAGGCGCCGCATCCTTGGCTGCGGTTTCGGCAGCGCGGTTCAGGGTCATAACAAACTTGTTAACCTGGGTAGTCATACCTAGCTCTTTCGCCAGAGTTTCTACCTTTTTAGCCTCTGGTGGAAATGGTATCTTAATCAAAGGGTTTTTGAAGAAGCCATCAACAGCCGCAGCCTTTTTAGATGAGTTGTTTGAGCCTATGGTTAGGGCTTCTTTCAACCCACCAATAATATCGGCATTGGTTAACCCACTGCCATTGTTATTAGATACCCCGTCAACAACACCATTTATAATATCACCTATTTTTTGAGCGTTTGCCCCAAAAGGAGCAATGGCAACTGCCGCTATTATTACTAACCTCTTCATGGTTTTATTTTGCTTATAGTATGTGTAATTCAAATGCTGTGCCAAAAATAGGACAAAGAAAGTTCATAAGGGTTTAATCGCCCCTTAAATCAACACTTGAAATTGGCTGGAAACTAGCGGAAACGGCAGCTAAGTAGCGCTACATCGTCAGAAAAACCTTTTTTAGAATTCTTATAATGCTCCAACTTCATTTGAAACTCGGCATTAAGCTCCTTCATATTCAGGTTGCGGTTGTCAATCAATATCTCGCTAAGGTTTTGGGTGCCAAACTGGCGACCATCATTGTCTTCAGCCTCAACAACACCATCGGTATAGCATACCAAAATGCTTTCAGGGTCAACAATAACCTCTGCTTCGCGCACCCAAGGCAGTTCTTCAAACATGCCTAGCCCAATAGAACCTTCCTGTAGCATTTCTATCCTGTTGCCATTAAGCAATACCGGTGGGTTATGCCCCGCGTTTATATAGGTAAGCTTGCGGTTTTCGTGGTTGTATTTGCCTAAGAAAAGGGTTATAAACTTCTCGCCTTTGGCATTGGCCATTACCCGTTTGTTAAGGTCTATCACAATCTCTTTAAGCGATGTACGGAAACCCGACAATACCCTGATTGTAGCCTGAAAGTTAGACATTAGCAAGGCAGCAGGTATGCCTTTGCCCGATACATCGGCAATACAAAAGGCAATCTCACCATCGGGCAGTATAAAAAAGTCGTAATAGTCGCCGCCAATATCGTGGTGAGAGTTGTACATGGCATCTATCTCAATCTTCTCGTTGTTGGGGAATCGGGTCGGGAACAACATCCCTTGTAACTCAGCCGCCAGCTGCATCTCGCGGCGCATGGCTTCCTGCTTAATATTCTCCTTATACAGCTTCTTATTCTCATTGGCAAAGCTAATAAGGTTGGTAAGGGTTTGAAGGAAGTTGATATGCTTATCAAAGTACTTTTGCACCTTATCTTTTTCCAATCCGCCCAGTACAAGGTAGGCCAGGGGTTGGGTTTTATGAAACACAGGTACCACAATATCAAAGCCTTGCAAAGGGGTAGGGTGGCTATCGTTTACAATGGTATTCTCTGTAAAGTGCGCTAAATCTTCGCCGGGTAGTATATGGTCGCTAAGGCCGTCGTCACCATGTATAATGGTAGCTTCCCAGCGCTCTTTAAATATGTACAATATAAATTTGTGTAAGCCTAGCTGTTGGCTCAATACGTCTTCAAAAAGCCCGAAAAGCTCTTCTGCCGAAAGGTTTTTATTGATATTACGCGTAATCTCGAGTAGTAAATCGAGTTTGTGGTGCGTCAGTTTCTTCTTTTTCAGTTCCGTATTATTCATAGTACACCCTTGCTTGTGCTAATTTGGTTGTTCTTCTAATAGTAATAACAACAGGTAAAATTATATCATGCACATAAGGGGTGTTAAAAGCTACATATACAATACTACAAATGTAAGATTTTCCTGCAATTATGCAAATCCTTTTATAACCCTGGTCATTTCGCGCTTGGGCGGCGGGCCTGCAAGCTTTTCTAATGTAAAGCCCACAGCCTTAAGGTTACGCCTAAACTGCCCCTGGGCGCAATAGGTAACCATAATTCCATTTACGGCCAATGCAACGTAAAGCTTTTCAAACAAGGCGGGCAGCCACATTTCGGGTTGCTTATCAGGTGCAAAAGCATCAAAGTAGATAATGTCAAACCCAATGTCAGGATTATACCTGTTTATGTCAGAAACCACCTTTTTAAACACAAAGTTGGGCAACAACTCAACAGGAGTATCAGTAGGGCATAGGTGTAGTTTTTCAAATAACTCCCTATCGGCTACTAATATTTCAGGGTAATTTATTTCTGCAAGCACTTCATTAGGCATTA
>JAIXUZ010000304.1 GCA_027483285.1 Bacteroidota bacterium | reverse complement strand
TGGATGAAAAATGCCGCAGCCAAAGACACTGTTTTAGCTGATATGTTGCACCGCATTAAGCACCCTATTTCTACTTACCTAAAAGAGTTAAAAAAGCAGCGAAAACCAATGGAAGAGGCTGACAAGCCACCTGTGGGCGATACCTATCCTTATTATAAATACAATAACAATTAGGGCTTTACTATTTTATATCGTAACCCATGCGTTTTAAATCCTCATCGCTGAGGTCATCGTCGGCATCAAAGTCTTTTAGTTCATCAAGGGCATTTGGTGCTTCGTCGTCATCGCCTTCAATGGTATCATCATCAATATTATTTATTGTCGGCGCAGGCGCGTTTCCTTTGCCCAGTAAACGTTTCAGATCGGCAATAGAGGTTTCCACCTCACCCATTTGCGTAAGCAGGTTATCAATATTTTCGGCAATGGTATCCTGTGCTCTTTCTAACGCCTGCAACATTTTTTCAATGTTGGCGTTCAGTTTTTCTGTCTCTTTTTCCATGGCTTAAAGTTTACCTGTGTGCACAAAACAATTGGCAAATTTATTGGATAAATCAGGGGCATTTTTAAACAGCGCAAATACCGTTGCTCCGCTCCCACTCATGCATGCGTAGGTTGCTCCCATGGTATATAATTCGGTTTTTATTGCAGCAATTTCAGGGTATTTAGCAAATACCGTTTCTTCAAAATCGTTCACTAATTTATCCTTCCATTCTTCCACGGGCAACGCTACAATATCTTCGGGCGATTCTGCTGCAGCCTTAGGGGTAATACCCGCATAGGCATCGGCAGTAGAAACATGCACCGGTGGTTTTACCAACACAATATCCCAACCCGATAAGTCGAGCAATACACTTTCGAACTGGTCGCCACGCTCAAAGCAAAATGCAGGGCGGTTAGCAATAAAGAACGAACAATCGCTGCCTAATTGTTTAGCGTAGTGGTGCTTCTCGCCCCAGGCAAGGCCAATCTCCAGCACCTCATTAAGCACATTGATAAAAAAAGCCGCATCGGCAGAACCTCCGCCTAAGCCCGCCCCTGTTGGGATAACCTTATGCAAATGCACTTTAACGGGGGCCAAACTATAATCGGCATCAATCAGGTTATACGCCTTTACCAGCAGGTTATCCGAAGCATCGCCCGGTATATCAAGGCCTGTTATAGCCAGTTTAATTTTACCGTATTGGGTATAATTGATTTCTGCAGGTAAAAATCCTTTGCCGCTATGTGTTACAGCGTTGTATAACTCTCCTGTTGGCTGATTTTCCTCATCTTTCACTACTTCTAATACATCAAAAACGCTTTTAACAGGGTAAAACACGCTCATCAGGTTGTGAAAACCATCAGGACGTTTCTCAATAATATTAAGCCCTAAGTTTATTTTTATGTTGGGGAAGGATAGCATTTTACAAAGAAAGTTTAAAACTAAAAGCGAAAAACTAAAAATACTGTTTTCTGCATTTATTCAATGAACAATACCAATTGCTAAATGGCCATTTTGTTATCATAAAATTGTATAGCTTGCATAAAAAACAACAGATGAAAAAGATATTAGTATTAGCATTTGTGGCCTTAAGCCTTGGCCTTTCGGCACAAACATTGCGCAATAGCTCTAACAGCAGCATTGGCAGCATTAGCAGCGACGGTACCGTTCGCAATTCATCAAACAGCACTATTGGTAAAATAGAGAGCGATGGCACTATCCGCAACTCATCAAACAGCAGCATAGGCAAAATTGATAGTGATGGTACATTCCGTAACTCGTCAAACAGTTCAATAGGCCGTATTGATAGCGATGGTACCGTGCGTAACTCATCAAACAGCTCTATAGGCAAAGTTGAGAGCGATGGTACTATACGCAATTCTTCTAACAGCTCTATTGGCAAGGCCGAAGGTGTTAAAAGGAGCTGGGCGGCTGCGTATTTCTTCTTTGATTACTTTAAAAAATAAATCAGGGGCTAGGGGCTAGGTTATAGGGGCTAGTTTTAAATAGACCCAATATTTCCTTAGCAGTAGATGCTTTCGGCAGCTTGAGCATGGTAGCAGCTAAGGCAAATACCTCTGTTGCATTTTTGCCTGCATCGCGCATATCTACCAGCGCTGTAGCGCCTTTCGACTTTGACAGTTTTTCGCCATCAGCCCCCATAATTAAAGGGTGTAGCAAAAATTTGCTTTGGGTAAACCTTTGCAGCTTTGGCAGTAAGCCGGCTATATAGCATTGTGCGGCGGTAGATTGCAATAAATCTTCGCCACGGACAATGAAGTTGATGTTGTATAATACATCATCAGCCACCGATGCCATTTGGTAGGCCGCACGGCCGTTTTTGCCCCTCACAATAAAGTGGCGCATATCGGTGTATAAATCTACCGGCGGTTTCGTGTTCCATACATCGGTAAAGCTAACTGTGCTGCTACCTTCGGGTGTAATAATGCGCCAGTTGGTTTCGGGTGTTTTAAACGGTATATGCATGGGTATGCAATGCCCGTCGTAAAGCATATTGGGTAACTCATGTACGCGCTTGCGGCTGCAATTGCAGGCAAACAATCGGCCTTCTTCAATCAATTGCGCCAGATAGCTATTGTACAAATCTAACCGCGTGTGCTGCGAGTGGTTTTTAAAGAAATCATCAACCGATGTTGGGCCGGTATCATAATCTAAGCCTAGCCATTCAATCCCCCTAAAAATATCTTCTATAAACTCATCGCGGGCGCGCTCGCCATCAATATCGTCAATACGCAGGTGGATGGTTCCGTTGGCTGATGAGCGTGCATA
>JAIXUZ010000305.1 GCA_027483285.1 Bacteroidota bacterium | reverse complement strand
TGGCTAAAAGCAGCAGGTATGAGCATTGTAGCTAAAAACTCTATATCGCGGGCATATCCATGGCGCGGGTCGGCCATGCGGTCTTTTTGTAAAATAGATAAGGTTAGTTCAGCTAGGGCATCATGTACCAGATAGTCGGCTCCTTTTTCCATTACAATATTTATGGCAGCCATTGGGCTATCGCCATAAAAGCCTTGTGCTCCGGCTATCCTGATAGGTTGTTGTTTATCGCTCACTGTTTAAGTTTGATTATGCTAAATAAACTATTTTTTGCAACATAGTAAACAAAACTATTCGCAATATGCTTTGTTTTGCTTATCCGTTAAATTGTAATTTTACCGCATGATACATATTACCGAGTGCCCACGCGATGCAATGCAGGGTATTAAAGAGTTTATTCCTACCGATGTTAAGGCTGATTATATAAACAAGCTGCTTAAAGTTGGTTTTGATGTGTTGGATTTTGGCAGCTTTGTTTCGCCATACGCTATCCCGCAAATGAAGGATACCCCCTTGGTTATCTCTAAACTTGATTTAAGCACTACCCAAACAAAGTTACTATCAATAGTAGCCAATATGCGTGGGGCTATGGATGCCTGTTTTTTTGATGAAGTAAGCATATTAGGTTTTCCTTTTTCTGTGTCAGAAACCTTTCAGCAACGCAATACCAATAGCAGTATAGAACAATCGCTAAATACGGTAGAGCAAATGAAAAACCTTTGCGACCAGCGCGGTAAAACCCTGTTGGTATACCTTTCTATGGGCTTTGGTAACCCTTATGGCGATGCCTGGAGCCCTGAGATTGTTACTAACTGGGCCAATAAAATAGCTGAAATGGGTATTAAAAATATTGCCCTTGCCGATACCGTGGGTTCGGCTAATCCTGAAGATATTAAAAGTGTATTCAGCTATTTGATACCGGCCTTGCCAAACGTTGAGTTTGGTGCGCATTTGCATACCAAGCCAAACGATTGGCATAGTAAAGTTGATGCAGCCTATACAGCAGGCTGCCGAAGGTTTGATAGCGCTATGAAAGGTTTTGGAGGCTGCCCTATGGCCGATGATAAACTAACAGGTAACTTTGCGACCGAAAACCTATTAGCTTATTGCCAGCAGAACAACATTGAAACAGGATTGGATATCCCGGCTTTTGATGTGGCTATGATTGAAGCACAGTCTGTATTTGTAGGCCATAATTAATATGCAGCTGCGTATACACTATACATTAGGCTTAATACCCGTAATTTTTGCTGCGTGTACATTCAACAGTAATAAACAAGACACGCCTGCCAACCCCACTTTTGCAGAACACGTAGCGCCAATTATTTACCAAAATTGTACCCCCTGCCATAGGGACGATAATATAGCCCCCTTTAAACTGACTAACTATACCGAGGTAAGAAATAGGGCATCGCTTATAAAAGTGGTTACCGCTACACGTTTTATGCCACCCTGGCCTGCCGATCCTTCCTATTCTCACTTTGTAGGCGAAAAGGTTTTAACCGATGCTGAGATTGCTACTATTGGCCTTTGGGTTGACCAAGGCATGCAACCCGGAGATACAGCTAAGCTGCAACCACCTGCCACTTGGGATAAACCATTTACCAACCGCAAAGCAGATTTGGTAATAGCCATGGACAAACCGTTTATTGTTAAAGGCAACAATACCGATAATTTTTTGGTGATGAAGTTACCCTACAGAATGGCTAAAGATACCTTTGTCCGTTTTATAGAGTATGTGCCGGGTAACCGCAAAGTAGTGCACCATGTTAATGCCCACCTGATAACCTACGAACCGGGCAAAAAGATTAACGGGTTGGATAAAACAGTTTGGGCCAACCAGCAAGATACTTTAGCAGGAGAAATACATAAAACCATCGGTTTGTTAAACGATGATGGTAGCTATCCATTAATGACCCCATCGGTAAGTAATTACCTGCCGGGCAACATGCCGTATATGTATCCACAGGGTATTGGTGGCTACCGCTTTAAAGCTAATGGGGCTTTGTATCTTAATGATATGCACTACGGGCCAACACCGATAGATGTTAGCGACAGTTCTTACTTTAATATATACTTCAGCCCTAAGGCGCCTGAAAGGCCAACAGGCGAGTTCATTTTAGGCACACTAAGCACAGGCAAACGGGCAGAAGTAACACCTGCGCTAATTGTACCCCCCAATGCGGTAAAGTCTTTTAAAGCTGAGAAGGTTATTGAAAAGGATATATCATTGCTTACCGTTATTCCCCATATGCACCTTATTGGCAAAACCTTTAAGGCGTATGCGCTAACACCTAAGGGCGATACCATCAACCTTGTACGCATAAACAAATGGGACTTTAGGTGGCAATATTTTTATACCTTTAAAAAAATGGTAAAGATACCGGCAGGCTCGCGAATTGTAGCCGAAGGGGTGTATGATAACACGGCGCAAAACCCAAACAATCCTTATAATCCGCCAAGAGAAATTAGGGAGCGGGATGGTAGTATGCGCACTACCGATGAGATGTTCCA
>JAIXUZ010000162.1 GCA_027483285.1 Bacteroidota bacterium | reverse complement strand
GATGGTAAAGAACTGCGCAATATTGAAGAGCTGGAAGAAAGCCTTAAGCGCCCATCGTGGAACCGCCTGTTCCATATTAAAGACGCATTGCAAATTGGTATGTCGCTAAAAACGGTTTACAAGCATACACTTATCGACCCTTGGTTCCTTAACCAGATAAACGATTTGGTAGAGACAGACCGCAACATTGCCAACTATACCATTGATAATATTAGCAGGGAATTGTTGGTTGAAGCCAAACAAAAAGGCTACGCCGACCGCCAGATAGCGCATTTACTTAAGTGCCTGGAAAGTGAGGTGTATAAAAAGCGTAACGAGATGGGCATTAAGCGCGTGTATAAACTGGTTGATACCTGCGCTGCCGAGTTTGAGGCCAAAACACCTTACTACTACTCTACGTTTGAAACAGAGAACGAGAGCGTACGTTCTGACAAGAAAAAGATTATTGTTTTAGGTAGTGGCCCTAACCGTATTGGGCAGGGCATTGAGTTTGACTACAGTTGCGTACATGGTGTTTTAGCTGCCCGCGAGTGTGGCTACGAAACCATTATGATTAACTGTAACCCCGAGACTGTTTCTACAGACTTTGACATATCAGACAAGCTGTATTTTGAGCCTGTTTTCTGGGAACATATTTACGATATCATTCAGCATGAGCAGCCTGAGGGTGTTATTGTTCAGTTAGGCGGACAAACAGCCCTTAAGCTGGCAGAGAAACTGCACCGCTACGGCATTAAAATCATCGGAACTGATTACGAGAGCCTTGACCTTGCCGAAGACCGTGGCCGCTTTTCTGAGCGCTTAAAAGCCCTTGATATTCCGTATCCTAAGTTTGGTGTTATACAAACAGCCGACGAGGCGGTAGAACTGTCGCGCGAGCTTGGTTTCCCGCTACTGGTGCGCCCATCGTATGTATTGGGTGGCCACAACATGAAGATTGTAATTAACGAGGAAGAGCTGGAGCAACACGTTATCGATATCAATAAAGATATTCCGGGTAACCGCGTACTGCTTGACCATTTCCTTGAAAACGCCATAGAGGCTGAAGCCGACGCTATTTGCGATGGCGAAGATGTTTACATCATAGGTATTATGGAACACATAGAGCCTGCCGGTATCCACTCGGGCGACTCGTACGCAGTGCTGCCTACCTTCTCGCTTAGCGATGAGGTGATCGCCCAAATACGCGAGTATACGCATAAAATAGCGCTGTCGCTTAATACCCTGGGCTTGATAAATATACAGTTTGCCATTAAAAATAACCAGGTATATATTATTGAAGCCAACCCACGAGCCTCTCGTACCGTACCGTTTATTGCCAAGGCGTATGACGAGCCGTACGTTAACATCGCTACCAAAGTAATGCTGGGCGAATTGAAGTTGAAGGATTATAATTTCAACCCACAGCCACGTGGCTACGCAATAAAAATTCCTGTGTTCTCGCACGATAAATTCCCCGAGGTGGCTAAAGAATTAGGCCCTGAAATGAAATCGACCGGAGAAGCAATCCAGTTCATCACCGACCTGCACGATGAGTTCTTCCAAAAGATTTATTCAGAAAGGAATTTGTATTTGAGTAAATAGTTGAAATCTGAAAACTGAAATTTGAAAGTTAGCATAGGTAATCTGTGCTAACTTTTTTATTTAGGGCATCAATATAAAACAGCTACACGTTAAACAAAAAAAGCCCGCAGCAATTTGCCGCAGGCTTTTCATTTTTTATCTCTTAATTCCCCATAAATACCAGGCGCTGGGTGTTTTGCACTTTACCCGATGTAACGGTTACGCTGTAAACACCTGCAGGCATGCCTGCAAGGTCTATAGGAAGTATTTGAGAGCCTTTGCCATTGCCGGCAAAAGAACGTACCTGTTTGCCCATCATATCGTTAACCACAATTTTATAATCGGTAGCTTTTGCAGTAGTTAATTGTAGGTTGAATATACCATCTGATGGGTTAGGATATACTTTAACACCTACACTAAATAAATCTTCGTTAACGCCTGTTAAAGGCACCTGGTAGCAGTTGCCTCCAATAACGGTATTGGTGCGTTGATACAGCTCATTAACTACATCGGTAATCTTCTCTATACAGATAACAGTATCGGTAATCTCGCTGAAGTAAATACGGCAAAGCGGGGTTGGGGCAATGTATTTATCGGTTACATACCCTTGGTACGATATGCCTACAACCTCTGTTCCGCCTGTGGTATACGCAGGGTTAATAGGGTATATTAATGGGTCTACCATGTTTTGAACGCCCAGTATTTTAATGCCGTGCATGGTAAATTGGTAAGCGTTTACCTTGTGTGCAGGGTTTTTCATAGCAACCTCTACATAGTTAAGGTCAAAATTTACATCAATCAGGCTAAGGGTTACCGTATCGTCTGGGTTTATAAAGTTTTGCGGAAAGCTACACTCGTTATTGTTATCGGGGTTACCCAATAGCGCACATTTGTTATCCAAAGCGGCATCGTAAACAGTTATAGTGCCATTGCCGCTAAGGTCGGTACAGGGCAAGGCATTAGCCGTGCCATCCAGTATTTCTGCTACATATAGCTGCGCATCTTCACTTTCGCGTTCGCCATCGGCATCCAAATCGCCTTTTATAGCTGTACCGTTGCAAGTGCCGTTACAATCTGTTTCGGCATTGCCATATTGTACACCCATACAGTCTACAAATACAGGGCAGTCGTTATCTATAGTGAATGATGGTATGCCGTTTACATCGCGCGTTAAACGTATACATACCTGTGCCTGATTATTGGTGTAGTCAGATTCCTGACGGCCCAACGCATCAGGACTTTGGTCCCAGTTTACACGAACCAGCAGCACATATTGGCCTGTATCAACATCGGTAATATCAATCCATTGGCAGGCCAGGCCCGATCCATAAATATCGCCACAGCCGGCAGTAATACCCATATTGCCACAGCCATACTGGGCGGTGCCACCATCGCTACACTCAAGGTCTAGCACACAAAAGCCGTTTTTAAAGCCTACGGGTATCTCGGTGCCTTGTTGGTTAATTAATATATATTGCGCATAGCCAACATAGTGCCAGTGGCCGTGGCAGGGGTCAAACACAAACTGGGTACCCGCTTGTGGCTGGCCAATAAAGTAATCATCTTCGCCAATATTCTTAATATGTGTAGTAAAGCGGATAATATCGCGCAGGCCAAAACCTGTTACGCAACCTTCTTGCACATAGCAATCATCAACGGTAATCTGGTCAACATCCATAGAGTTTACTATGGCCTCTTGCACCACCATAAGGTCTGGCGCTTGCGGGCATTGCACACTGCCATAAGCGTAGCACGGCCCGGCAACAGTAGCCAGTGGGTTGTAGTTGCAACTATTAGGATCCATACAGCCCACTACAGGGCCAAGGTATTCTATTTCCCAATTTATACCGCCGGTGGCGCAGCTACCTGCCACATCGCCAATACGAATATAGTAGGTAACGGCAGAGTCCATATAGGCGGTAACAACAGCCTGCAAGCCACAGCCACCATTATTGTCATCGTAAAATACGGTGCCAATATTGCTATCGTCGTAGGTAAGCCCCACACAATTATCGTACACCCAAATTTTAGTGTTACAGGTGTTGGTGCCACAGGTTGTTATGGCGTAGGTGCCAATACTATCTGGCTTAAATGTATACCAAAGGTTTCCAACAGGGGCGTTATAGGTACCCAGGGCAACATCAATAGCGTTAGAACAGGCATAGCCCGGCGGGCAGTTAAAGTAGGTAGACTCAGTATTGCTAAAGCTGCCCCCCTGTGCAACAAGCTGGCCACCAAGTGTAACAGAGTAATAGCCCTGTCCGTAGCCACAGCAAATACCATCGCCGTAGCTATCGTTTATAGTAAACTTTACACATGAGTTATCAGGCACACATACCGTATCGCCAACGGCAGCTCCCTGGGCTATTACAGCACCAGACTGTGCGTAGGTCAATGTCCACGATGTTTCATTAGGGTAACTGTCAGGTGTTATGCTAACAATTATTCTAGCCTGGCCATTGGGGCATTGCGCGTTAACCACAGCAAAACAACCTATAGCAATTAAAAAAAGTATAATCCTTTTCATCCTGTTAGTATTAATGGGGAATCAAAGTTAAGAATTTGTTTAGGTTATACTAATCTGTATTTTTAATTTCTTACGCGTTCAAACCCATCAATAGTTTAAATTTATTGTTCAAACATTAATCTATTGCTGTTGTTTCGTAATTTTACATCTTAATCTGTTCCTCTCGGTGCAGTTTTTTATTTACATATTCACAAAATCCACAATAGGGCTCTATAATGAAGAAGTTGCGCGTTCTCTTAATGATTTTAGTTGTAGTGATAGCGCTTGCATTACTCAAAATTTTTGTTGTAGATGCAGGCAAAAACAAAGCTGCCGGCGCACAAAACAAAGGAGGGCAGGCACCCAGCCCCGTAACAGTAGCAATAGTAAAACCAGCCCTGGTACAAAACAATATACTTATTACCGGCGACGTTATTGCTAATGAAGAGGTAGAACTGCGTGCCGAGATGAGCGGCAAGATAGTATCCATCAATTTTACCGAAGGTACAACGGTACATAAAGGGCAGTTACTGGTAAAAATAAACGATGCCGATTTGCAGGCCAATCTACGTAAGCTTACCGCGCAGCTAAAAATATCGCAAGAAAAAGAAAGCCGTTTAGATAAGCTATTGAAGATAAACGGCGTAAGCCAGGAAGACTTTGATATTGCCAAAAACTCAACACAAAGCCTTAATTCAGATATAGATTTTACCAAAGCACAAATTGCCAAGACCGAAATTTACGCTCCGTTTGATGGGGTTATAGGCCTTAAAAGTTTAAGCAACGGCAGCTACGTAACATCAGCCAACGTTATTGCAACTATACAACAGCTAAACCCTGTTAAAATAGACTTTAGTGTGCCCGAGCGTTATGCCCCGCTGATTAATAAAGGCACTGAGGTAAAGTTTAGTACCCGTGGCGATAATGTACAACGCGTAGCTAAAATTTTGGCTATTGAACCTAAAATAGACCCGCAAACCCGCACCCTGCGCATACGCGCTGTGTACCCTAATGCTGATGGTAAAGCGTTGCCGGGCTCGTTTGCCGAGGTTAAGCTTGATTTGCAAGATGATATAGCATCGGTACTGGTGCCTACACAGGCATTAATACCCGGTATACGCGGCCAAAAAGCATTTGTAGTAAAAGGGGGCAAAGCCAAGTCGGTAGATGTGGTAACAGGCATACGCAACGACTCTACCATACAGGTTATAAAGGGATTACAGGAAGGCGATAGCCTGGTTATAACAGGTGTTATGGTGCTTCGCGATGATGTGCCGGTAAAAATTATTAAATCCGGCAACTAACAATGAGTTTATCTACCACAAGTATAAAACGCCCCGTACTGGCTATAGTAATGTCTGTAGTTATTATGCTGTTTGGCGGATTAGGGTTTAGTTATTTGGGCGTGCGCGAGTACCCTGCTATAGACCCGCCCATTATCAACGTTCGTACCAGCTACACCGGCGCCAATGCCGAGGTAATAGAATCGCAGATAACGGAGCCACTGGAAAAAGCCATTAACGGTATTGATGGTATCCGCACCATATCATCGGCAAGTAACTTAGGCAGCAGCCAGATTACGGTTGAGTTTAACCTTGATGCCGACTTAGAAGCCGCGGCCAACGATGTGCGCGATAAAGTATCGCAAGCCGTGCGTACACTCCCACAAGATATTGATGGTTTGCCGGTAGTATC